>DTYY01000332.1 GCA_012961645.1 Methanosarcinales archaeon
GATTTTGGTCGGGCTACGTCTCGCCCGATGTTGATTTAGAGGGACTTTTTGGTCGAAATTCACTCAAACTTCGGTTCCATGCCTTTTTCGAGAGGATCTCACCGATATCGTCTCTTTCAAGCGCCAGATGGAGGTCATGTCTCATCTCATCAAGGGTACGCCCATCAGGGAGCGGATCTGAGGCTATCAGTGCCCTGACATCCTCATCTCCAAGCAGCTCCCCACTGTGGATCCTGGCACCCACGGTGAGAAGTTCTTCCACAATTGAGATCGGTTCTGTGTGGATGGTGTACCTTGCAAGAAAGGTGTAAACTGCTGAAACCGCCTTTGCTTCAGATGTTTTGATAGCCGCTGTTCGCCCATACGTATCGTTTGAGGAAAACGCCATCTCCTTCACGAGTTCTATGAGGTTTCGAACAAGCGGATGTCCCAGGTCTATGACCTCTATGTCAGGGTTATCACGACCCCTGCGCGGATCAAACGTTGCTCTGGGTATGGTATCATCGCTCAAGCCCTGACCCAGCCTGGAATCACGGATCTCAATTGCAAACGTGTCATCCCCCGGGTTTTCGGTCATCAAAGAGGAGAACCTGCCAAGCCCGCTCCTGACAAATCGCTGTATCTCCTCCGAACTACCGATCAGGTTTTCTGTCTCCTCCATCCGGGATTTTACCAGGGAGAGATCGATGGATGATTGACCATAGAACGTGTCCTCCTCCATACGTCTGATCACATCATCAGAGAATGGATTGATGGTCTGCTTCTCCCCGTCATCTTCAAGAAAATGTTCCAGTCGGGTCTGCCCAATCTTGACGTCCAGACCCTGCTCCCTGATCAGATCAAGGACAGAGAGATCATCCCCAAAGAAGGGTGGCGAGAAACCGTGATCCATCCGTATTCTGTTAGCCTTCTCAACGAGCACCTTCAGGATTCCAGCTTCCAGAGAATCGTTCACAACCATCGTTCTGATGAAGACCTTCTTCTCCCCACCGGGCTTACGACTCTGCCCGTATCTATCAACCCTCCCATTCCGCTGCTCAAGCCGGTTTGGGTTCCATGGCAGCTCATAATGTATGACCTGTGCCGCCATGTACTGGAGATTCACGCCCTCTGAAAGACAGTCAGTAGCTATCAGTATCGCCTCATAAGACGACTCGAAATCTCTAAGCCGCTCACCCCTCTGAGAATCATTCAGTTCACCATGGAGAGTAACGATCTTCGTCTTCTTATAATGAGAATACTTTGGGATTTCTCTCTTTAGATACTCTAAAGTGTCCAGATATCGTGTGAAAATGATCACCTTCGGATCTCGCCTGAGCATCTTACGAAGAACGTTACTGCATAGCTCCTTCAGTTTACTATCCCTGGATGGAGTGATCTTCTTCGCATCCTCAAGTGCGTCCTCAATGATCTCCTTCTCCTTCTGCAGGCTCTCGCCATAGCCAAAGACAGAACGATCCAGCCGCACACCCGCTTCCTCATCAGTAACTCTCTCCCCTGTATCATTATCCAGAACTTCAGATCGAGCCTCTTCCTCGTTGATTGGCAGCTCTTCAATATCATCCGGTTTATCCAGCGTTTTGTTCAGCTTGCGGAGACGTCGGTCTAAAGAGCGCCTCAATGCGTGAGGAGAGCTCAATGCCCTTTTATGGAAGTGTATAACAGTCCACTGTGCAATCTTCCGGCGATATGATTTTTCCGGACCTGCAACCGTCAATATGTGCTTACCAAGCTCCTCAACCTTTTTTATGACGCTCTCTTCAGGTTCTGGAGAGAGACGAACAAAAACCTCATCCTGATCCCTCCTCGGAAATGGGTTTTCCTCATCATCCCATCCAAATTCGCCAGCCACATCGACTCTTCGCCGCTGACACACATGTTTCCTGGCGATATCCCTGTGGATGCACGGCTCATGGGGTGGACCAGAGACTGCACCCACATTCAGCATGGAGAGAAGACTTGCGTATGTATCAGTATATCCATTGTGCGGAGTAGCTGTCAGAAGAATCAGATGCTTTTCAGTCTCTGCGATCTTTTTACCAAGCTCCCAGCGTTCCTTTTTTACTCTGTGACTCGGTGATACCTGATGCGGTTTCGCCAGATTGTGAGCTTCATCGATCAGGACGATGTCCCACTTGTGCTCAAGGATCTTCGCACGGTTATGAGGCGCCTTTGCATAGTCCATGGAGACGATGAGGTGGGGATAATACTCCCATGGACTCATTCCGGGAGGGATGTTGCGTTCCAGAGAACGGAGATGCTGGGTTGATACGATCCTGGCATCGATATGGAAGAAATAATCGAGAGCCTCCTTCCACTGCTCTCTGAGACTGGCAGGACATATAACCAGCAACCGCGATGCACGCTGCCTGGCAAGCATCTCCGTAACAATAAGACCCGCTTCAATGGTTTTACCCAGTCCAACGTCGTCAGCTATGAGTATCTTAACCAATGGCATGTCCAGTGCCATGACAACAGGAACCATCTGAAAGGACTCTGCAATAACCCTGCTTCGCTGTAAGCTCAACAACGGAGCGGTGCCATGCATCATACTCAACCGATAAGCTCGAATCAGCAGATCCTGAGCAGAATAGTTACCAACTTTATCCGGATCCGGATATTCAATTTTTCCTGGTTCGATCGTTTCAAAAGGACGATAAAAACGCCTGTGCTCAACAGGCGAACCTTCAATCGTGGTTGCTGTGAACTCATCACCCATGAGATCATCTAAACGCCAGAGACGAGAGCGAAGGCTGACAATCGAACCTGGCATTATTGTTGCCCCATTCCCCATTTTTCCACACTCCAAGCACGCATTTAAAGTGAGGTTTTGTTAGTTAGTGTAGATTCATTGTGACAAAGCAACAACTCCAACACAGCCCATCCAAAGCACGATTCACACACATGCCCCCAATGGTCGAACGTTCACTATTTCACACATCATACTCTCCCACAGTCTGCAAGTTATAAAGCAGACAACTGATACCCCACAAGATGATATTATACGCACAAGTATATATCTCTATCGTCAACACCAACAGGGTCAAACAAACCCGGGCATCGGACGTCAGTGGACGCACTTCAGATTTCATCCGGTTTGTCAGAGGTCTGATCGCTCTTTCATCACTAACACGATCTTACCAAGCGCATTGATAACAACCCGACGTACGTTTTCATCCAAGCGCGTTTGCCAGAGGTTCAACCACTCAAGATCAGTTCTTTTATCTCTTGCCTACGTCCCTCGAGTCTGCTCGTGAGATATCTGTTCTCCATCTCGCACATACGGAGTTCTGATTTACACACCACCAGTTCATCCACATGTGAATGGTAGCATTTTTCGATGAATCCACAGCCCCACTGAGCCTCACAATCTGTAATGATCAGACGGATGTGCAACAGCACGAAGAACATGAAAAAAGGGTCATGCCCCACAAGGGCACCAATATCCGCGTGTTCTTGATCAGGTTGCTTATTATAAAAATCAGCTGATTTTGACCCGAAGGGGCTTTCTTGAAGTTTTTTGATCGGACATAATGTCCCTATAACACCACGTCCCAGAGCCTTCCATGAGGAATATCACGGCTTTGCCGGTGAATGGTCTCTTCGATCCGATCGTCAGATTAAGAGTGTGATCTATTGAAGTGTCTTTGCGCAAACATATCATATCAGTATACCAGCATATCACACCAGAAAATCATCCATGAGACCATGATACCATGAAAATCCTCGTAGCAACCGGAAGACTTGCGCAAACAACGGTCAGAGCAGCAGTGCAGGAGAACGCCGATGTACTCGTTCTTGATATCGATATCGCAGCATTCATAACACCGGGTTTGCTGAGGTCATCGCTTCCTGCCGGTCAGTATGACCTGATCCTCGTCCCGGGTCTTGTATCAAGCGATTTCACCGATCTAGAGGCTGAATGCGGGACACGTATCTGCCTCGGACCGAGACACGCTTATGACCTGACACCGGTGCTTTCATGCGTAAGCGAACTCGAACTCTCAAAAACAATCCCGGCTGATGAATTTTTATCAAAGAAAATGCGTAAAGATGCTCTTATGCGCATAAACGAGCACGAAAGAAATGCCAGACCCGCATTCGAGCTGTGCGGCAGAAAGATCGGCGGAAGTTCGGCGATGAAGGTGATGGCAGAGATCGCTGGTGCGACCGGGATGTCAGAAGAGAGATTGGTTGAGAAGATACGTGAATTCGAGGAGAAAGGCGCAGACGTAATCGATCTCGGCGCCACCATGGATGCCAGCATTGATGATATCATAAGATCGGTTAAGATCGCAAAATCCACAACAAAACTCCCTGTGAGCATAGATACTCTAAATCAGGATCTCATCGTCGCCGGAATAGAGTCCGGAGCAGATCTCGTACTTAGTTTGAATTCAAAAAACATCGATGCTGTGAAGGATGCGGTTGTAGAACACGAAACAGCGGTTGTGATCATCCCTGATCAGGGAGATCATGAAACGCTTTACCGAAATATCGAATATGCGAAGGATCTCGGCATCGAGAAGATCATCGCAGACCCTGTGCTCGATCCTGTCGGGCACGGGATCGCCCAGTCCATTTGCAGGTATGGAGACTTCCGAAAAAAAGATGAACGAACCCCGCTCTTCTTTGGCGTCGGCAATGTCACCGAACTGATCGATGCCGATTCGGTGGGCGTGAATGCGCTCCTTGCAGGGATCGCCGCAGAACTTGGTGCCGATGTCCTGTTCACGCCAGAGCACAGTGATAAGGCGCGCGGGAGTATCGCAGAACTTGTTACCGCCTCACAGATGATGGTGCTTGCAAGAGAGCGCCAAAGCTCGCCAAAGGACCTCGGCATCGATCTCCTCATCCTGAAGGAGAAACGGTATCTTCCAGATGCAGAAGTTCCTGAGAAATCTATTCTTGCTGATCAAAAGTCAAAATGGGCTCCTGATCCTGCCGGATGCCTCCGCATCGAGATCTCAAGAGAGCGCGGGCTGATCATCGTCACCCACAGGAAGGCGACGATCACCGGAACAGATGTCTGCAGGATTATCACGACAGCGATCGATCTGGGACTGATCTCGCAACTGGACCATGCCGGTTATCTCGGGAAGGAACTGGCAAGAGCAAAGCTTGCAATAAGTCTTGGATGGAACTATGTGCAGGATGAGCCTTTTGAGAAAACCAGCCACAGCCACTCTGGTCGATCAGAGACGCATTATGCCGAAATAGGCAGATAGGGACCTCGAGGAATCGGTGTAACACCACTTCCACAAACAAAAAGTTTATTCGCAGTCTGAACAGAAGATATCAGGTATGGACTCGCAGAGGAGGTTATGGTGGATTGCGGCAGCGGTGATCATCTCCGTTATTGTCGCAACCGTATATGTAACACAGATATTCCTCGCACCCATACTCTGGGGTGCTTTCATCGCATATATCCTCTACCCGGTCCACTCACATTTCGTACGCATCACCGGGCATAAACATTTGTCGTCACTACTCACCATGTTACTGGTGTGTGTCATCTTCATAGCGATCATCATAGGAGTTGCCAACGTCGCGGTGACCGAGGCATCGAAGCTCTCAGAATCTCAATATGTCATTTATGATGCAGTGGACAATTTCGTCAACGGTTTGGCTGAAGAATACATCCCCGCGGCATCCGAATATACTGAAGAGATCGGCACCCTGGCGAAACAGATTCTGACGAAGCTCTTCCTGCTCGTCGCTGACATCGTCACCAGACTCGCCGCCACAATACCGCTGCTCATTGCACAGTTTGGAGTTGCAATATTGCTCGTTTATTACCTCTTGATCGATGGCGAGAGCGTCATTGAGAATATTTTAGACCTCCTGCCCGAAAAGAAACTCACTGCGCTCTTTTTTGGCGAGTTAAAGCCCATCTACCACACCCTATTCCACGTCTACTTCAACACCTGCATACTGTCAGGAGTTATCGCATCTGCCGGTTTTTTCCTGCTCGGGGTGCCGTATCCGATCCTCTGGGGCGTTGCCATGGCTATCTTTGCGCTGCTCCCCCTTGTCGGGACAAACACGCTCATCATACCGATGACGATCTACTATCTGCTGGTTCATGACTACACGATGGCAGTGGCTCTATTCGCATTTGGAATGATATTTCTCAATCTGATCCCTGATTACGTGATCCGTCCCCAGCTTGCCAAGAGTGGTGCTGCGATACATCCGGCGATCACCCTGCTTGCGTTCATCGCGCCGATATTCATGCTCGGAATGGTGGGAATCGTCATCGGACCAGCCCTATATGGTTTTCTTCTCGCAGCTTACCGGACAAATCTTCGTTTGAGGGAGGAGGGGGTGGCGTCGGTGCAGGTGGATACAGAGTCTTTAGAGTCTACAGTGGGCTGAAGAGAGGTATTGGCACAACACCGGTCCATGTCCGATCGAGCCGATCTCAGGGTCGTTTCTATCCGTGTTTGTGGTGTTTACACGATTCTCTGGTGAAACTGGGCATCCCCTGCCACGTATCAGGGTTAGGAAATATGAGGTAATTAATCCCCCTGGGGCGCACGCGTCAGAAACGCCCTTTCCTCAGCATGTAATAGACCAGCCATGCACCAAGGATGCCTGCCATCACAAACCCGATGACACCCAGCACCGGAACCCCGCATACCATCGGCTGCATGTCTGACTGGATGATCAGGGCAGAGGCAAGGATGATCGCAGAGAGGATCATGCTCGACGAGATGCGGTTGCTCATGAGATTGAGCTCGGATACGACGTGGTCGAGCCCGTGATGCTCGAACTCGAGGCGCAGCGTCCCTCCCTCAGCCCGCAGGAGGATCTGATCGATCCTGTGCGGAAGCCCACGCACGAGCCGCCCGAACCCGGGTAGCGTCCGCAGCCACTCCCGTATGATCCGTGTCGGACGCGTGCGCTCCTGCGCCAGGTTTCGTATAAATGGTTTTGCCAGATCCCTGAGGTTGTAATCGGGATCGAGCTGTGAACAGACCTCCTCTTCGATCATCAGCGCCTTTGAGAGGAGTATGAGGTTTGAAGGGACATTTCCATGGTGTTGAAGAATCATATTGATCATTTCACGCATCATCACGCCCATATTCACATATCGAAGCGATTTTCCGTAGTATTTGTTGATCATATTCGATATTTCGAATCTGAACTGCGGGAGATTGATCTCGTCGTAGTTGATGGCACCGGCATGTGCAAGCACATCGATCACGGTATCGGAATCGTTCTCTGAGAGTGCGATGAAGAAGTCCACAAGGTCGTCTCTGGTCACCCGGTCAAGATGCCCGATCATCCCGAAATCGATGAACGCCACAACGTTGCCCCCGTCCTTCATCACAAGCACGTTTCCAGGGTGTGGATCGCCGTGAAACGCGCCGTGCAAGAATATCTGCTTCAGAAACGAGGTTGCAAAATTGTGGGCGATTGCTTTACGATCCATACCAGCCTTCTCGATCTCTTCGAGGTTGGAGACCTTGATTCCATCGATGAACTCCATCGTAAGCACCTGCCATCTGGTATAGTCCCAGTAGACTCTCGGGATGTAAACGGTAGCATCATCTCTGAAGTTTTCTCGAATTTCGTCTGCATTCTGTGCTTCGATTGTGTAATCGAGCTCTGCATGGATGATGCGTTCAAACTCAGATATGAATCCGACCGGATTGAGTGCTTTCGCCTCTTTGATGTGCTGATCAGCGAAACGTGCAAGATCATAGAGAATCCGGAGGTCTGCGTCGATCACCTCCCTCACGAGGGGGCGCTGCACCTTCACAACGACCCTCTCGCCGCTCTGCAGCGTGGCAAGATGTACCTGACCAAGAGATGCTGATGCAAAAGGCTGGTGCGAGAACGATGTGAATATCTCATCGATCTGCCCGTCGAACTCCTCTGTTATGACGCTGCACACCTCGTCATAGCCGAACGATGGCACCGTATCCTGCAACTTTTCGAGCTCTTTTATGTATTCTTTCGGGAGAATATCATATCGTGTGCTCAGAATCTGTCCAAACTTGATGTAAGTAGGTCCGAGTTCCTCGAGCATCAGCCTGAGTCTTTCCGGGTCAGAGAGTTCGGGATGCACCCTGCGTTCACCTGCAACACGGTCTTTCAGCGACCTTACAGGGTGGAGGTTGAACCGATCGACCAGATATCCAAAACCATATTTGATCGCAACTCTTGTGAGCGTCCGGTATCGGTGAATCTGTCTTTTACTGATTCTCCGCATCATCACACGTCAATATGTCATGATGGTAGATATGTATGGCGATGTGGACTTCCGCCCAGGAGACCTGGTATGTAACGTTTGGGATCATACCTGCATATCAGTCAAATCTTCGATCCTCATATTAGATCTCTCTATAAACGAAGTTTAACAAGCCGCATTTCCTCAAATCCCCACCCAAAAATCCCTTCACCGAGAAGTTTTCATGTATTGCGACCCATCTCATCGATCTAATCGCTGTGTGTTATGTGCGACTTTTCCATCTGGTATCACCAAGGTAACATAGACAATTGGATCGTATATTTTTAAAAATAAATATATAGATTCAATGTAATATCCATATTTTATCTACATATACTCCTTAACGCCACAGAA
>DTYY01000333.1 GCA_012961645.1 Methanosarcinales archaeon
GTCAGGAGTTCGTAGAATATGAATAGCGTGACGAGATTCGCTGAGAACGCGATTCCGACTGCTGAAGAGAGTGCTATTGCAAAGCAGAAGTAGTACCTGGTCTGCGCATGTTCGTTTAGCGATCGCATGTAGCCTATCGAGCATGATGACACAAAGATCCACAAAAACGAGGCTGTGATCGCAAATAGCATCCCGAATGCATCGACCTTGAACGCGATCGGAAGATCAGGGAGCATCTCCAGAACCGTGTATGTTACGACATTTCCGTTCAGTATCAGCGGTAGCATCGAGATCACGAGCCCGAACTTGATAAATGCGGCAATAAATGTCCAGCCTTCTCTCAGGTTCGGGTATTTTCCGGATGCAAGGATCAGAACCGACGCGACCATCGATACGAGCACTGCAAAGAGCGGGGTCATTGAATGAATTTCTGTAGCCATTTATCTCACCTCACGGCACCCCGCCCAATCCAAGCAGTGCTTCTGATAGCGGTTCGAGTACGTAGTGCAATGGATAGTACGCAAAGAGTCCGAAGAAGACACAGAGTGCGGCAAGTATCACCATCGGGACCAGCATCGAGAGCGGCGCCTCATCCCTCTGCAGATGCTCGATCTCATGCGGGTGCCCAAACCAGATGTTGTCAAAGACCCGCCAGAAGTAGACGATGTTGAGCAGGCTTGAGAGCAGGATGATGAAGACAAAGATCCAATGCTCTGCAGCGATTGATCCGAGTGCAAGGTACCACTTGCTCGTAAATCCAACCGTCCCGGGAACCCCGATCATCGAGAGAGCCGCTATCAAAAAGACGGTCATCGTCACAGGCATCTTCTTCCCGAGCCCCTGGAACTGATAGAGGTTTCTGATACCTGTCCGATAAAAGATGGCACCTGCCACAAGGAAGAGTGCGCACTTCATCAGCGCGTGATTCAGTATGTGGAGAAGCCCCCCCTGCACCCCGATCATATTCACAAGACCGATGCCAAGGAGGATGTATCCGATCTGGCTGATACTTGAGTAAGCAAGCATCCGCTTGATATCGCTCTGTGCGATTGCAAGAACCGAACCCACAACGATTGCAAGCGCGGCAGCCCAGGCAAGGATATCTGCCATCCGTGTCATATCGATCACAAAGACAGGGGTGAAGACCGAGAACATGAACCTGATCATCGCATACGCGCCGACCTTTGTCATAAGTCCAGCTATGACCGCGCTTGCTGTGGATGGCGCATGGGTGTACGCATCAGGAAGCCATGCATGAAGCGGGAAGAGACCGACCTTGATGCTGAAACCCACCATGAAGAATGCGAGTGCGGCAAGAACGACCCTGCTCTCATAGATGCTCGGCAGGAGATCCTGCAGATCAGCCATGTTGAGCGATCCTGTGACTGCATAGAGATATCCGATCCCGAGCAGTATGAACGATGCTGCGACGGTACCCATGATCAGGTAGTTGAAGCTTGCAACGACACCGTCTCCACGGTCGCCCATCGCAATGAGAGCGTAAGCGGTGAGCGATGAGATCTCGAGGAATACATAGAAGTTGAAGATGTCGCCTGTGATCGTCATTCCCATAAGTCCTGTTATCAGGAGCAGGAAAACGGAGTAGAACGGAGTTGTCTTTCCCGGAACTTCCCTTTTAAGGCTTTCTTTTGAATATATCGCGACCATAAGTCCGATGAATGCAATTATCAGGCAGACAAAGCCGTTTAAGAGGTCAATCACATATTCGATACCGTATGGCGGGTCCCAGCCACCGAGTTTGTAGTGGATCGTTCCTGAGTTTATAACAGTCATAAGGTTGTTTCCTGTGACGAGAAGAACCACAAACATCGCAAGGATCACCCAGTACCACGGGAGTCTACGGTCGATCCATCCGACAATCGGTGTCAGAAAACCAGCGATGAGCGGGAGTACGACTGCAAGCACGGGCAGGTGGGTTGCGATGAGTTCAAATCCTGTCATTCGTCTTCACCTCCCTTTAGCCTCGCGTGTTCCGAAAATTCTGGCTGGAGCTTGCGTCTCGCCGCAAGGATCACATCCTCCTCAATCGATCCATATTCCTGGTAGATTCTAATCACGAGCGCGAGCGCAACCGCTGTGGTACTGACCGCAACAACGATCGCGGTAAGTATCAACACATGCGGCAGCGGGTTCACATAGATCACCTCGTGTGCCACCTCGGCGGCATGCTCGCCATGGCCACCCACAAGGATCGGGGCTGTGCCGCCCTCGACCTCACCAAGCGAGATATAGAAGAGGAAGATTGCAGTCTGAAAGATGTTTGCACCGATGATCTTCTTGATCAGATTCTTCTTTGCAATCATCGCATAAAAGCCGATCATCATCAGCGTCACATAGATCCAGTAGTTGTACTCTGCATAGACGATATCAAGTACTCCGCTCATTCTTCTGCCTCCTCTGATTCGGGCGACGATACATCAAAGAAGAGCGAGATCATCACAGCCGATACCGTGATTCCGATCCCGATCTCGACAAAGTCGATCAGGTACTTGGAGACCTCGGCGGGATTATCAGGCAGTAGCGGGACTGCGCCGTACTGCAGGAGCATGCCCCCGGAGATGATGCAGAGGAGCCCGGTTCCTGCATAAATGGTTAGCCCTGTGCTTGCAAGAATCCTGTCGAGAGCATCAGAGATCTTCTTCTTTCCAGCATCGATCCCGTAGATCATCGCATACAGAATGATCCCCGCACCGAAGATGACGCCGCCCTGAAAGCCGCCCCCCGGTCCGCCTGCGCCGTGCATGATCACATAGAGCGCAAAGAGCAGGATGAACGGAACCATAATCCGCACGACCGTACGAACAATCACACTCTCCTGAATCCTGCTCATTTTTCACGCCTCCGGAGGAGCAGAATTACAGCCATCCCGGCGGTAAATATCACCGTTGTCTCCCCGAGCGTATCGTAGCCCCTGTAATTGGCAAGAAGCGCTGTTACGATGTTTGGCACGCCGGATTCTGACAGGGAATTTTCGATGAAGTACTGTGTCATCCTGTGCTGGTATGCAGGAGAGTTGATGTCTCCGAACGCGGGCAGATCCTGACCTGCATAGATCAGCATCGCGCCGGCGAGAATCACCACGAAGAGTGCGAGCGTCTTCAATCCTCACTCCTCCCTTCGGTTCTTGCAAGCGTTGCTATGAAGAGAACAGTCGTTATCCCAGCGCCGACCGCGGCTTCGGTAAATCCCACATCGACCGACTGCATCTCAACCCAGACGATCGCCATTATAAGGCTGTAGGCTGAGAGGATGATTATTGCTGAGAGAAGGTCTTTTATCGTGATTGCTGCGATTGCGCAGACCACGAGGAATAGGAGCATCGTTATATCGAGCACCCAGATCATTCGGTCTCACCTCTGTCTTCGTCGGTATTCATCCATTCCACACCTTCCTCAAGCTTCCTCCATGGTTCGAGCCCGACATCGTACGCTGCCTTTGCAATCGCATGGGTCGAGGTCGGATTCGCAAGCAGGATGAATGCGATCAGAAACAGTATCTTCACGCTGACAAACGTCGCGCCTCCATAGACGATCAGTGCGACAAGCATAAGTCCCTCGCCGAGCGTGTCGCACTTACCTGTTGCATGCATCCGTGAGTAGAAATCAGGAAATCGCACAAACCCGATCGTTCCGGCAAGCATGAAGAACGCACCGATGAGCAGGAGCAGGACTGTGAGTAAGTTTGTTAATATTGTTGTATCAGACATCAAGTTTTCCTCCTCTTTTTAGTACCTCGTCGCTGCTATCGTCATAATAAAGTTGAGAATCGCATAGACGAGAGCGATATCAAAAAAATCGGGCCGTTCGTAGATGAACCCGATCAAAACCAGAAGCACAATCGTTTTGGTGCCAATCACATTGACCGCGATGATCCGGTTGAAGATTCCGGGCCCCTCAATACCGCGGTAGAGCGATACGAAACTCGCTATGACGATTGTGATTGCCATAGCCAGAAAAACATCCACCATATCGATCATTCCGAAGAGTTCCGACATATACTTTCAGTCCTCCATAAAGACATGGGCAACCTTGCGCTCCATCGTCCCCTCCAGAAGACCGTCTGCGGGCTCCTTTGCTATCGCATGCACATAGAAGACATCGTCCACGATATCAATAGTAACAGTGCCCGGTGTCAGCGTTATCGAGTTGGCAAGCGTGGTCCGCGCCACATCGCTCCGAAGGATCGTCTTGAATGTGACCACCTGTGGATCGATCGGCATACTGGGTGCAAGCGCCCGTTTTGCAACATCGATGTTTGCAAGCACGATCTGATAGATGAGCCACGGGAGATATGCGATGAACCGCAGAGTCTTAGTCAACCGGTGCTTTTCAGTGTCTTTGAACATGAGATCGTGGGACGCATACGCCACAACGGCTGAGCATGCGATGCCGGCTCCGACATGGAATACGTCGAAGTGCGCCGAGAGCAGTATCCAGAAGGTGAGCACAATTAAGTAGGTTGCTATGAAGTGTTTTATGTTCATGTTAGATCATCACCAGAATCGTCCACGTATTTTATGAATTCCACATATATCCATGTTTCGTATGTTGGGTGACTCATTCTCTCACCATCCATACGAATGCCCATTGATATATATTCTATTATCACTTAAATCGAATGTGTACACATCGTTATTATGAAAGTGGGTCATCACATTAGAATAGTGTGTCAAATACCCACTCTAAGACAAAAAGTGGGATTTAATGGACGTTTGAGTCACACTATCGTCAAAAGAGGAGAACCCAAAGACTTAATAAGCCCAAATATCCAGAAACAAGTTGATGCACCTCATCCGTCTGATACTTATGGAGGCAGTGGGCAGGATACACACGACTGCCATACCATAAACTGAACCAGATGAATGGACACTCACGTTACACTGTAAAATCGTATATGGAGGCATTGAAAATGGAAAGAATGGAAAAAGTACCGAAGAGTGCTACGAGACCTGAGAGGGTTGCTTTCTTGGAGGAGCGGATAAAGGAGATATATGCAGAGTATCGTCACCTTCTACCAGGTGACTACCGATGGGAAGACGAACGCTCCCGCTGGAATGAACTGGTCTACTGTATATTTGCTGAACTGACAGGACATGCATACAGGGATGCGCGCAGGCTGGCAGATGATATTGCGGACCTGGACCTGCTTGATATCGGGGTTCTGGCGTCTGTCCCAATAATGGATGACGGAATGCCCAATCCTGAAAATAAGCGCGTTAGAACCATAACAGACATCCTCAAAACGAATGGTGTCAGTGAAGATGACATCAAAAAATCGCTCTCGGCAGTCTGTAAGGTAGCCCAGGCAATCCAGGAGAATTACGACGGTAAGATACAGAAGTTCCTGCGCAAGTATGGCCATGAGATCGTCAATGAGTTCGACTCGCACGTCTCGTTTTCTGAGGTGGATAAGGGCACCCAGTCCAGAATCCTTGTGAAGTGGATCCAGAACACGCTTGCAATGCCTCTTGCATTCTCAAACGTCTATACGGTCAGATTCTGCGAGAGGAAGGGTGCCAATTACTGGGAACTTGCAGAGGCAGCAGACAACGTCGGGATCAATGCTGCTGTGCTCGATGACCTCCTTGAGGTATACATCGTTGACATAGAAGGGAAGAAGAAATAATAGTAGATGGGATCCGGATCAGGGAATCAAAACGATTCCCTGTCTGGGAAACCCAAAGTCATGTTACTTTTCTAACCGCAAACACCGAACTGTGAACTTTCCTGGCGATTGCTTCCGGTGCAGTCTTGCGCATGAGCCTTTTCAGGGCGCTCTCGTCCTTTGAGCCCATGACAAGAAGGTCGAAATGCTCCTTTCTGGTAAGCCTTGCTATCTCATCACTGGGCTTGCCCACCAGTACCTGTGTGTTTGCCGGTATCCCTCTGTCACGGGCAACATCTGCAACCGCATCCGCGAGTGCCTGGCCCCTTGTCAGCCGGTTCGCCTTCATCTTTGCAAGCAACGTATCAGAGGTCTTCACGGTCTCACCAAGCCTTCTGCGCTCTCTTCCTGCCCCTGATGGTGCGGCAGCCTCTGGCAGGTAGACGACCCGCTCTCTGACTAGACCTTCCTCAAGATCCACGACCTGGA
>DTYY01000334.1 GCA_012961645.1 Methanosarcinales archaeon
GAGAATTTGAGTGAAAAAGAGAAACAGGTAGAGATTGCTGAGCGAGAGGTTGAATCTGCAGATAGAGCGTTCAATGAGGCGAGAGCCGAACTTGGCGAGATTCGATGGGGTGTTACCGATTCAAAAAATATGGGCGCCGAAAGGCAGAAAATGCTGAAAGATCTGGAGATTGAGGAGAGTGATCTCGAAAAGATCAGAAATCAAAAGAGCCGGACAAAGATCTCTGATGAGCTGATTTTATCCAGTAAAAATGTTGAAGATCAAACGAATGGCATCGAAGGTGAAAAAAAAGAACTGAGGACTAAACTGAGCTATTTAAGGTCAGAAGAAGATTCGATACTCCCCGATCTTGAAGAAACGAGAAAAGAAATGATGGAAAAAGAGATAAAGATGATAGAAAATGAAAATTTACTCATTAAAGAGAGATCGAACTTAGAAAAAGCTGAAGAATCTGTTAAGATTGATGAAGATGCTCTAAGATCAGCTTTTGATAGATTAAAAACCGTTAATGACGAAATATCACAGACATTTCTGCGTATTATTGCCAAAAAATCGGAAATTGCAACGATAACTGATGAATTTGAGCGAACAGCAATGCAAGAACTCGAAGTCGCGCAGAACACCGCGAAGGATCTTGAGCAACTTACACGCGAACTTGAAGTAGCACAGAGTACGATCAGAGAACTTGAGGAAACGAAACAGCAGGAAGTTGATTCGATAAGAAACGAGCTTGAAGTCACGCAGAATGCTGCAAAAGACCTTGAAGAATCTAAAAAACATGAAATCGAATCGATGAGAGCAGAATTTTCACAAAAATCCGGCGGAGAGCTTGAGCAACTGACACGCGAACTTGAAGCAGCACAGAGCGAAATCATAGAGGTAAAATCAAAACATGACCCATTATTGTCAGAACTGGAAACCACTCGCCAGAATCTCAGCGATGCAACTATGGAAATTGCTCGATTAAAGGAGATGCAGGAGACATTGAGAACTGAAACATCTGTGCAGAAAGTCATTGGCGATGAGGACACCAAAAAACTTCTAACTATTCTGGATGAGATGCTTGAGCATCTCCCGCCCGATTTGATCGACAAATTTGCGAATTCGGACGATTATGCCCTGTATGAAAAAGTCCTTGATGAATACGGCATCTAAGACGGGGATGGGTTATGGGACTTCGGGACAAAGCAAGCGAAATCAAGGATGAGCCTGTGCCAGCAGCCGTTACCAGGCGAGGACTCCGCGCCGCTGCAGATAAAGCTCGATCGGGCATCTCAGATGAGCTAAAATCCGAAAAATTCAGTTCACCAGTCGATGAAGTGACAATCGACGAGAATGAAACCGAAAAAATTCTGACAGGACCGATGCCATCAGAAGCGGTTGAACCAGTAGAGTTCAAGCCTGCACCGATGATCACGATCACTCCCCCCTCAATTTCAGCAGATCAACTCTCAGAGATGTTTGGACTGGCGGCAGGGGCGGATGACACTGAAATCGGAGAAAAGGCTGAGGAGCACAAGATAAGAATTCTTTCTGCGATGCACGAGCTTGATAAACCATCTGAAGATGAAGAAATTTCGCCTTCGGCATCCGATAAATTCACCAAACAGTCTCACCGGTGGTTACGCTTGTTTATGATGGTCCCGTTCGTGGTGCTCGGCGACCACATCAGAACGCATTCAGAGAAGTATCAGGATCTGCACACCAAGCTTCAGCAGGCGCGTATGCCAATATCTTATGAGATGTATATATCAAGTTCCATCTTCTATTCGGTGGTGGCTGGTGTCGTCGGAGCGATTATCGGACTGATACTCTCTTTTATCGTTATTGTGGTCGTCGGACTGCCTGAACAGATCACAAAACTGACATTCAGCGAATCGACAGCATGGTTGCTCGATTACAAGTGGATATTCATCTCGCTGTTCGTTATAGTTTTTTTAAGCATCGTACTTGGCGGAATCGTGTATGTTCTGTTCCTGATCTACCCATCATTCAAAGCGGGTGAGCGTAAGACCGCGATCGACCAGAATCTCCCGTATGCAGTCACATTCATGTACGCGCTCTCAAACGGCGGCATGAACATCATCGAGATATTCAAAGCGCTCGCAAAGTGTGAGGATACGTACGGCGAGGTCGCAAAGGAAGTGGAGATGATTGTTCGGGATATGGAGTATTTCGGGCATGATCTGCGAGTAGCTCTCCAGAACGTCTCCGAAATGACAGTATCTGGCAAGTTTCAGGATCTGACGCACAACCTGCTCTCAGTAATCGATAGCGGCGGTGATATCCCCAGATACTTCAAGGAAAAGTCGGATCAGTACCTGAAAGAGGCTGCCATAGATCAGAAAGGTTACCTTGAGACGCTCGCTTTGATCGCAGAGTCGTATGTGACTGCATTTGTGGCTGGTCCTCTCTTTATCATCATCATGGGTGTGATGATGGTGTTGATGGGGTCTGGAAGCGACATGATGCTGTATGCGATCATCTACGCTGTGATCCCGATCGGTTCGATCATGTTCGTGGTCATGATCAATATGCTGTCGCCATCGGCTGGCGGCATCCCTGCACTTCTCAGCACACGAATCAAACTCGAACGCAACGTTGCCATACCGCCCGAACTCGCCAGCCTGAAGATAGACAAGAACGCACCCGTTGATCCGGATACCGAACGGATGAAAGCACTGAAGCAGAGATGGGAAAAATTCATAAAATCTAAAAAAACGCTTACATTCAAACAGGTGCTCCGCGATCCGCTGAAATCGGTGAAGATACAGCCACTGAACGCATTGGCTGCAAGCATCCCGCTTGCAATGATCTTCTTTGTCATTGCGGTCGTAACACACCGAGGCGAACTGTTGAACCTCGATCTCATCATCAACTTTCTGGATGACTATCTCGTGTATTCGTTCTATATAGCGATCATTCCGCTTGCAATCTTCCACGAAACGAAGAGCATGCGTGAAAAGAGACTCCAGAAGCAGATTCCTGGGTTTTTAAGCAAACTGGCGAGCACGAACGAAACCGGCATGACGATGCGGGATTCGATCAAACTGATGTCAAGATCGGACATCGGCACACTCAGCAAGCAGATCAAGCTGATCTGGAAGGACATCGACTGGGGCATGGACGTCAATGATTCGCTGGTGCGGTTTGCAAATCGTATCAGAACGCATGTGGTGTCGAGATCGATCACGCTGATCACCAGAGCGAACGAATCGAGCGGTGACATCGGAGAAGTACTCGAGGTGGCTGCGCGGGACGCTGAGACCGAGCAGACGCTCAAGCGGGAACGGGTGATGAATATGATGATATATATTATAATCATATATATCTCATTCCTCGTCTTTGTCGGGGTCATCTATGTGATCACCGACACGTTTCTGGCGCAGATGGCAGAAGCTGGCGAACAGATGGCTGAATCCGGAGGAAACGCCGGATTTCTCGGTGCTTTTGACCTTGACGTCTACAAACGCATGTTCTTCCATGCAGCCCTCATCCAGGGGCTCTGCTCCGGGTTGATCGCTGGTGTGATGGGCGAAGGAAGCGTGCTATCAGGGCTCAAACACTCCATAATCATGGTGACGGTCAGTCTGCTGGTCTTCAAACTGCTGGTAGGCGGGGTTTGATCCGGATCAGCACACACCTGGCAGATATCTGCCCTCACCCGTGCATTCATGGCATTCATCATACCTGCCATCATTTCTCAAGTCGAGAACGTCCTCTGATAAATATGCCGCAAAATTATGCCTCAACGAATGGCAAGTTCAAAACCACCTGAGAATTCCAGAGGTGTGTTTGCCATCGACATACTACGGTCCATCATCCATCTCGTGAACCACAACAAAAACAAAAAGAGAAGCAGGATACAGATGATATTGAAATGACCATCTATGAACTTGGCGAGACTGAAATCGTTTCGCAGATCGTCCAGCGCCTGGATATCGAATTTGAGGACTGTGCCATCATTGATTTCACAGATACCGAATATCTGGTCGTTACCACCGATATGTTTCACAGAGAGACCGATTTTCCAGTTGAGATGAGCGCATGGCAGATCGGGTGGATGTGCGCCGCAGCAACAATCAGCGATATCGCAGCGATGGGAGCGCACCCGCTTGGCATGCTCGTATCGATGGGGCTTCCTGACATCGAGTCTGCATTCGTTTATTCGATGATCGAGGGAATGGATGCATGTGTGCACAGGTGCGGCACAAAAATCATCGGCGGGGACACCGACTCGCACCAAGAACTGACGATCTGCGGCACAGCAATAGGACGCGTATCAAAGGACATGATCCTGCGCAGAAAGGGTGCAAGCGCCGGTGATCTGGTCTGCGTTACAGGGTCTCCTGGTATGGCAGGAGCTGGCATGGCAGCACTCAGGAAGGGGCTCACTGAACAGGAAATCAGGGATTCGGTCGCCGTGAAAAAATTCTTTGAGCCGATTCCACGAATAGAAGAGGGGATCGCCCTCGCAGAGTCGGGTGCAGTCACCTCGATGATGGACAACAGCGACGGACTTGCGCTATCGCTGTATCAACTGGCAGAGGTCAACGGGTGTGGATTTGCGATACGGGCGGAATCGCTCCCGATGCCGCCAGAAACGGATGATGGGTCGCTGGATCTGGCACTGTACACTGGTGGGGACTTTGAACTACTCTTCACCGTGATGCCAGATCGACTCGGAGATGCCATGGATGCATGTGAACTGACCGTGATCGGTGAGGTGACCCGGAAAGGTGTATTTCTTGAGGGTGATACAGCTAAAGAGATCGAACGAAAAGGTTATCGGTCACTTGTGTGTTGAGATGGTGCAATCTCACAAGCACGGAAGAACGGACGCCAAACATCTTGATGCGACGTCAGAATCGCGCTTTAAGAGAGGATAGATTTATTCCTTCACCCGGTTCTAATAGAGAATAGCCATTTAGACGACTGGTTACCAAAAATAATGATTTTAATCGGTGAGGTGGAAAACCATGAAATTGGATGGAGGGAATCGACAGGATCAGATAAACATCGCAGTAAATATGTGCGTCTGTGCGTGTATGTTGTTACTATCACTGGCACCGGTATGTACTGCTGCATATACAGATATCGCCGAAAGCCGGCAGAACTCAGACCGACCGACGGCACACTTTTTGGGTGGCGCCTCGCGAGATATCGGAAAGAATGTTTACGCTCAAAATAATTCCAAATATAATATTAAACTATCAGAAGCAAAAGTTTTATCGCTGTCAACATCATCCAGCGCTTTCGTACAACCCGAACCAGCAGGCGATCTCAACGGGGATGGTACAGACGATCTGCTGATCGGTTTTGGGAGTTACAACGCATCCATGAATTTACTTCTCGATGAGATAGATGCAGTAAGCGGAGACGATGGTTCTGTGCTCTGGAGCAGGAAACATGACGAAAACAGGTGGATCTACGCTATCAGAGCAGGAAATCTCGGTGGAGATGGTATGGATGACGTGCTGCTGTTGACGAGAGGTTATGATTCAGGTACCGATACTTATCCACTGGATAGCATATCTGCACTGAATGGAGAAGATGGGGCAGTTCTCTGGAGTGAGAATGTCAATAAAGATCAGTGGATCATGTGGACAGAATTCGATTTCAGTGGTGACGGCATAGATGACATGATGGTGTATCATTCAAGCTACGAATCATCGATAGACCATGATTGCATCGATACAATTTATATATTAGAAGGTGACGACGGCTCTCTTCTGTGGCAGACGAATCCAGGCAATTGGATTGATGCCTATCCGGCAGGCGATCTTGATGGAGACGGTGCAGAAGATCTGCTGGTATATGTTGAGCAAAATTTAAGTACCCACTGGACTGCTGAAATATATGCAGTGCGGGGCAGCGATGGCGGCACACTCTGGAGCAAAACAGCGAGCAATAATGATCACGTCTGGATATATCCTGCCAGTCCAGCAGGCGACCTCAACGATGATGGGAGAAGCGATGTGATGATGCGGCACGAGAGCTATGACCCATCCACTCATAACTACACCACCACCATATACGCATTACACGGAAAGAGCGGATCTACGATCTGGAGTGATGCGAGCACCGCTCCAGCGAGCTTTATGGATGTCTACCCGGCAGATGATCTCGATGGAGACGGCAAGGATGATCTATTGCTGTACCCGCGGGAGTATGACCCGGCCAACTATCGGTGGTACGTCGACACTGTATATGCAAAAAGAGGATATGACAATCGTCAACTCTGGACTAAAACAGGCACTAACATGGGTTTTATGCGAGCAAGCGATCTGAATGGGGATGGTGCAGATGACCTCTTGTTCGGGGAATTCATCTATGATGTTCCTACCGATATGTATTTTATAACTGATATATCCGCAGCAAGAGGTCAGGACAGCTCTTTCATCTGGACAAAGACAAGAAGTGGTACGAACTTTATCTATGCACTTCCAGCAGGCGATCTGAATGGGGATGGTGCAGTGGATGTGGTGGTATATGATGAAAATTACAGCAGCTATGATCCTGATCTTGACGAAATCTATGTCGATATCATATCAGCGGTGAAAGGTAGCGATGGTTCCGTTTTATGGAATAAGTCGTCTCAGGAAAAGAGATGGATTGATGCCTGGTATGTTGGGTACACAGGAGATTTTGATGGTGATGGCGCAGATGATGTTTTGGTTTGCACATACATATACAATTCACCCGGTGATCGATACATCCTGACAATCATATCCGCAGTAAGAGGCGACGATGGTAGAATCTTGTGGAGCAAATCCGCATTACGTGGCGACCTTGACTCTGATGGCAACATTTCATACACAGACGCTATGCTTGCGCTCCAGATCGCAGTAAGTGGCGAATACGAACCTGCCGCGGACGTAAGCAACGACGGATACGTCACCTCACTCGATGCACTCATGATCCTGCATGCAGCGGTTGAAGGTACTGGAATATGATCCTGATCTGCGCCCAGCAGCGCATAGCATCCCAAATCAGCCAATTCTTAAAAACACCCCTGACTAACCGTTTCTACCAGCATCGTCCTTGTAGCAACACCTTTACAATTCCCTGGCTACATAGAACACACACTCATGTATCTGGCACACCAAAGCATCCTCTTGCTAACGATCCCGATACTCGTGGCAGCAGCGTACCTGATCCGCAAAGGGCACAGGAAAGGGCTAATTGTAACCCGCGCCGTCGTGTTCATGCTGCTGATCATATCGCTTGCATCCCCGTATGATCTGGTATCTCAGACCGTTTTCGATGAAACGCCGAGCATCACCATCATCGATGATCACACCGGCAGCATGGCGCTCTTTGACAACGATACAGGGCTTCGAGTGTATGAACGGCTCAAAAGCCGCACCCCGACCGAGATCCGCCAGATCACTGGAGATAGGACATCGATCGGGGATGCGATCGCCGAGTTTGCCCGTGGAAACGACAATATCCTGCTCGTGAGCGATGGAAACAACAATCACGGGCTTGATCTGACTGACACCATCGCTTTTGCACGGGCGGTCAACACCACGATCTGCGCCATCCGTCTGGAGCCAGAGCAGAATGATCTCAGCGTCGAGATCTCGGGCGGAAAGGACGTGGTCGTGGAGAGCGAGCAGTCGTTCATCGTCACTGTGCGGCAGGCAACCAGCGGCGTGAGTGGGTCAGAATACACCCTCTCTGTCTGGATCGACGGGGTCAACGTTGATGAGAGGGTGGTCCGTCAGACCGAACGTGAAAAGAGCATATCGATCTCGCACACCTTCACAGAGCTCGGCTCCCACACCATAAAAGCAGAAATCATGACCGAAAACGAGGATGCAAGGCAGTTCAACAATGTATTCTACAAAACAGTCTATGTGATCCCGAGGCCCAAGATTTTATCGGTATCTGATCGGAGTTCTCCGCTATCCCAGACGCTTTCCGAACTGTATGATGCAACAACCGTCAGTTCGGCAACATCGCTTGATCCTGGCCAGCAACTTGCCGTGGTGCTCGATAATATCCATGCAAACGACCTTGACAGGGGAGAGGTCGAGCGGCTGGGCGCATATCTCAGGAAAGGCGGCGGACTCGTGGTTGTCGGGGGAGATCGGGCGTATGATAAGGGCGGGTATTACAACTCGCCACTGGGCTTTGAGACGCTGCTTCCGGTGCGATCGAAGGAGAGTGCCGGGGAGGGTGCAAACGTTGGTGTTGTGATCGTGATTGATATTTCCGGGAGTGTTGGTACGGCTTACGGTGCTGATACGGCACTCAGTATGGAAAAGGCGCTTGCAATCAACATATTACGAGGAATCAACATAAACGACCATATAGGTGTTATTGCATTTAATCAAAATGCACACATCGTTTCTTCACTGACAAGGGGGCTATACAAGAGCACAATCGAGGAAAAGATCACAAGATTGAAGCATGGTGGAACCACTCACATGGATGTGGCGCAAAATGCTGCTTCTGTAATGCTCGATGGATATGCTGGCGCAAAGAGCGTGATCGTCATCTCTGATGGAGAGACAAGCGACAAGGACGCGTGCATTGGTCTTGCCAGAAGCATGGCTGATGCTGGCATCACCACTTATGCTGTCGGTGTCGGAGAGACAACAGACGAGGATTTTATGCGATCATTGGCATCAGCGGGCGGAGGAATTTACTACAGACCGGCAGAATCCGAGCGACTGAGTGTTATCTTCGGAGAGAAGCCGGAAGAGCCGGATGATACGGCAAAAGGAGATTTCTCGATCATCGTTCTGAATCCGAATCATTTTATCAGCGAGCAGCTCGAACTCTCAGGCTCACTCACCGGCTACAACAAGGTCACTCCGAAGACGGGTGCACAGACGCTTGTCACGACCGGTGCTGGAAAGCCGATTTTGACGGCTTGGAGGTTTGGTATGGGGCATGTGGTTGCTTTGAGCACCGATGACGGTGTGGGATGGTCTGGCACGCTTTACAGCGGCAAAAATGCGCTTTTGATATCGAAAATGGTCAATTGGGCGGTCGGAGATCCGAGAAGAAATGACGAGATCGTGATATCCGCCGACGATGTCCATCTCGGCGACGATGCGATCATCAATGTCAGATCGGGCGCCGTTCCGAGCATAAATCTCGATGGGGAGAAACTCGAACTATCACAGGTCGATGAAGACCGATATCAGGCATCGATCATGGCTGATTCGCAAGGTTTCATGGATATTTCGGGATACATGATCGCTGTAAACTATCCTCTGGAATTCCGGGACGTAGGGTTCTCCGAAGATCTGGAGAGCACGATCGGGATGCTGGGCGGCGGGGTGTATGCTGAGGATGATATCGAGCCGCTGATTGCGCATCTGAAAGAGCGGTCCACGCGCGAAGTAGAGGAGTCAGAGGAGAAGCGGCTGCCATTTCTGCTTGCGGCGATGCTGATCTTCTTGGGGGAGGTGGTGGTGCGAAGGCTGCGGGAGATCAGTAGGATGCGGAAAGGGTGACTGACGTGTGTGGATGGGTAAATTGTATGAAACCCGAATTACTGCCTCGTATGGTTGTGAAAATGCTTAACGCAAGTTCCGTAGCCATCGACTTCCCGTACCAAAAGCTGAATTTGCTGCTTTCAGAGATGGTGAGTTTTTGATCACCGCAAAAGAATGATCATTTCAGGAAGTAAGAGACACGCCAAAGGAGGTAGTTGGTGGGAGACCATAATTTACATCATTGGCATCTCGGCCCCTCTCCCACCATAATATGGTCGGATGGACTGATATATAAATGTTATGGTGTGCCGGGGCTGTCCAGTATAGTCCCGAAACATTTGACTTTATATTCTGCTGATAGATCTGCACCACCAGTGATTTTATCAATCACCTCAATCGAAACGCTTATTCCGGGATTTGCCAGTACAGGCTGGCAGAACAGAGCAATTCCAAGAACAACTGCAAATTCTACTTTTGGTTTCATGTGTCTTACCTCATTTGTATTTAGTCTATGTTATCATAATTGCTCCATAATCCTGTGCATCTGAGTTCCACTTTGTTGACTCAACTTTCACGCCGAATGATTTGTATCCTGATGATGTCCCACCGGGTATATCCACTGCTATTGGTAACATGATTTCTCCGC
>DTYY01000335.1 GCA_012961645.1 Methanosarcinales archaeon
CGAGATGGAGGGTGTAATCGAGGAACGGATGGGCGATGTGAAAGGTGATTTCCAGGGCGGATCGATCGATGTGGTGACCGCCGAGGATGTTTCCGGGTGGAAAGCAAAGATGGGGAAGATTCTTGGGTGAAACGTGATTTTAGCTACAAGTAAATTCTTACTCAACAAAAAGTTTATATTACAGAAGGAGTTGCTTATCCAAAGAGATATGATAGAAACATATCATGCAATAGAGATAGTATCATCGTCCATAACAATCATGACAGAAAGTTATGATT
Organism: Methanosarcinales archaeon; assembly: GCA_012961645.1. Classification (GTDB taxonomy): domain Archaea; phylum Halobacteriota; class Methanosarcinia; order Methanosarcinales; family Methanogasteraceae; genus Methanogaster_D. The sequence goes on from DTYY01000335.1 coordinate 279, forward strand.
TGTTTGGTAAAGGAGGTATATATAAATGAAACACATAATAATATGTTGTGTACTGATCACACTTGCGGCATTCGTCATGCCAGCATCGGCTTACTGGAACGAATCCGGTTTTCCACTGGAAGATCACCTTGTAGCGCAAGGAACCTTGAATGGCAGCGTCTATGTTGGCGGCGGGCACGGCAAGTCAGACGCACCCGACTGCAACACACCATACACCGAACTCTTCGAGGTGCCGCCAGGAGATGTGAAGTTCGCACGTCTATACACCGGCGGGATGCTCTGCTCCAAGACCGGCGCAACATGGCTTAATATGACGCTCAACGGCGAGAGTCTCGGCAACCTCACCATCGAAGGCATGAGCGACGAAAATCCGAATGTCTATATGTATGATACAGGTAGTGGCGCCTGGATATACTACGACATAACTGGTAAGGTTATTTCCGGTGCCGTCAACAATGCGACCCTTCACGGGGACGCTTTCTATGATGAAGATGGCAAGAAACTCGGTTACGGCACCAAGTACATCTACGGCATCACCATGGTTGTGGTCTACGAAGACCCGGACAAGCCAGTGACCCAGTACTGGATCAGGGAGGGCGCAGACTATTTACACAAGGAGTACTCGTACGCCGCAGAGAGACAGAATACCACAGTAACGTTTCCAGGGGCAAACAGCAGCACCTGCGAGAATGCGACACTCTGCACAGTAAACTTCTTTAGCAAGGAAGCGCTCAATGAGACACTCTGGGTGAACGGAGAACTTGCTGCATGCAACATTGCAGGAGAGCGAAACGGCTACGGTTTTGATATCAATCGAACCGAGATCACTCCGTACCTGAAGAGTTCGGATAACTATGCCACTTATGACCGAGGTGAGGGATCCATGATGATCGGTTGTTCGGTACTGGTTCTTGGAGAGGTAGAGATCATCCCGGATTTGATGGTCCAGGAAGGTCTGGATGTAAGCCTCAAGACCGGCGAGACGACCATCGGTGTTGTTGCGAACCATGATTATGTGGTCGAGGCGGATATCAAGAACAAGGGAACAGGCACATCCAATGAAACGACTGTAGTGCTGTACGTGGATGGAGCACTCATAGAAACATCGAATGTCCCATCCATTGATCCTGTTGATACAACAACGGTTGCATTCGACTGGACTCCGACATCCGGCGGCATGCACACCTTGAATGTCACCATCGACCCGGAAAATACAGTCAATGAGTCGATCGAGTTCAACAACAATCTTTCAGAGAGTGTGTATGTCCACCCGGAGGAATTGCCGGATCTGCTGCCAGAGATTGCATTTCTGCCCACCAGGTTCTCGAATGCAACCACCATCCATGTGACCGTTACGAACAGCGGAACTGCTGATGTATCTGATCTCAAAGTCTCACTTGTCGTCAACGGCGTAACCGAGACGAATAACACCCTGCCACTCTCTGCAAAGAGCATCAGCACCACCGAGTTCGTATACAACGCAGAATATAATCAGTCATACGATATTGAGATCAAACTCGATCCGGATGATGTGATTCCAGAGAGTGATGAAGAGAACAACAATGTATCAGATACCTTAAGCGTCATCTACACACGCACGATTGCTACAATCTCGTTTGTAGACCCAGATATCATGTTCGACATCACAAAACTGGTGCCCGAGGGTAGTGCTGTAATCGATGTGCTTGGAAGCGTTGCAAATCTGACATACTCCACCCCTGGATCGCAGACCCCGAATATCGACGGCGTGAACACATCCACACCACATAATGAGTGGTTCAGGCTTTTCATCAATGGTCTTCCCTACCTCTACTCGGAACCAACATATCACCTGCATGACGGCGAGGTTACGGTGCATACATACGAAAACATCCTCGGAGTGGTCGAACTGGGAGAACATTTCATGCCACGCCCTGTTTTCACATACTCCGAGCCGTTCTTGCACGGATTCAAAGGGGAAGTGAAGAATACCACGATCGTGTATCCGGCTGGCTTCGGTGGTGATGCTGATGCGATCAGGACTCAACTGACCGGATACGGTGTCGCAAACGTCACAACCACACTGGTTGGAGATGTGACCAGCAATCAGACTGAAAACGACAACCTGATCCTTATCGGCACACCGGATACCAACGATCTCCTCTACGAAATCTCAGATTCGTACTATCTGGTAGGGTTACCTGTGTATTTCAAGGATGGTTTGATGCATGACTCCACGACAGGTAATGTGTACAGCGCGGGCGGACTGCTTATAGCATGCGACAATCCTTACGACAACTCGCCTGGTTATAGTTCATATCGAGAAGCGAAGAACTCAATCTTTATAGCAGCAGGTCTGGATGATGACAGCGCACATGCAGCTGCTGCACTGCTCTCGACACCGGGATCGCTCGATGGGTGCTACGAGTTCTGGAAGTTTGTATCCCCGGTCGAGTTGATGAAAGGCGATCTGAACAACGACAACGAACTCACTGCAGTAGATGCGGCGATCGCACTGCAGATGGCGACAGGAAGCAGAACTCCGGATCCTATTCGTGCGGACGTGAGTGGCGACGGCAGAGTAACATCGCTTGACGCCCTGATGATCGTACAGGCAGCAGCCAAGAATATCGATCTGTGAATGAGAGAAGAGTAGCCAAGATTTCGGGCAGGTTTTGGAAGATGGACATATCGCTCGTGCTTCAGTCGCTGATCTACCTCATCTCACGGTTGATGCTATATCCCGTGATGATACTCCTGATCATACTTGTTGTATGGACGATATTCGAACTTGGAGGTTTTGTGTACGAGGGAATTTCGAGGAAGCGAAACCTCTCACGGATGGAAGAGGGGACGATTCGTGCGCGATATCTCATGGATGAGAACCAGGCAGAGGCGCACGATCTCCTCAATAGATGTAACTCGAACCGGTACGTGCGTGAATTCGTACAGGATATCCTCCGGTTCAAAAAACTTCCTGATCCGCGTCTGGAACGTGCCAGAATTGAAAAGTTGCTCCACGACTACAACACAAAGATCACAAAAAGGCTTGAAAAGGCAGGAATCATCGCAAGAGTTGGTCCTATGCTTGGATTGATGGGTACGCTGATTCCGATGGGTCCTGCACTACTCGGTCTTGTGAACGGGGACATGCAGACACTCGCCAACAACCTGATCATCGCATTTGGCACAACGGTTCTTGGACTCTGTGCAGGCGGGGTCGGGTATGTGATCGTAACGATCCGGAGCAGGTGGTATGACCAGGATATGAGCGATATCGAATATCTGACGGAAATATTGTATGGTAATTGATAGAGGTAAACAAATGAAAA
>DTYY01000336.1 GCA_012961645.1 Methanosarcinales archaeon
AGTGTGGCTAATGCTATTGATTTTTATGGGGAATTGAGTTCTCAAAGTTGGGTTCTGACTCGTTTACCATCCAGAGCGTCGAACATGTCCTAATCTGAGATGGTTAATTGGATAATAGAAAAATTCGTATCATGTCCACAAGTGGTCTGTTAATCCTTCTAACATTGCGCGTGGCGTCCTTCTTCGTCTATCACGGGTATGCCAAGCTTAAAATACCGAATCGGTGGTTTACCGCAGAAATACCAGAGAAAACAAAAGGATATAATGGAAAAGTTGAGTATAACCGATCACGTAAAATGGGAGGAGTTACGAATTAATACCGATGTCCACCCGAGGTAGGAAGTCATAATGTCATTTACCATATCAAAAAAGCACGAACTCGTCCCAACGATACATCGAATCGATGTCGAAGCTCTGCGGCTGGCAGAGAAAGCCATGCCCGGTCAGTTTGTGATACTGCGGATCGACGAGCACGGAGAGCGCATCCCACTCACGATCGCTGATTTTGATGCATCCGCTGGCACAATCACCCTGATCTTTCAGGAGATTGGGAAGACGACACGCCAGCTTGCTCTGCTTGCTGCTGGTGACCAGATCACCGACTTCACAGGACCGCTCGGGCGCCCGTCAGAGATCAGGGGATTCGGAACCGTGGTATGCGTTGGCGGCGGCGTCGGGATTGCGCCGATATTTCCGATCGCACGAGGGATGCGTGAGGCTGGCAACAGGGTGATCTCGGTAATCGGCGCGCGAAGCGAAAGCATCCTGTTCTGGGAGGACCGGATGGACGAAGCAAGCAGCGAACTATACGTCGCAACCGATGACGGCACAAAGGGACACCACGGTTTTGTCACCGATATCGTGCAGAACATACTCGAACGCGGCGAGCGGATCGACAGGGTGATCGCGATCGGTCCCCCGGTAATGATGAGGGCGGTTGCCGGCGTCACAAAGCCGTTCTGTGTGAAGACGGTGGTCAGCTTAAATCCGATCATGGTGGATGGTACCGGGATGTGTGGCGCATGTCGGGTGCTTGTTGGAAACGAGACAAAATTCGCATGTGTTGATGGACCAGAGTTCGATGCGCACGAGGTTGACTTTACGCTGCTGATGAACCGGCTTGCCATGTATCTGCCAGAAGAGAAGGAGGCGCTTGAAAGGTATGAGCACTGAGTCAAAATCGAAGACAAGCCTCGAAATGCCAAAACAGCCGCCTTCCGAGCGGAGATCCAATTTTAACGAGGTTGCACTTGGATACACCAAAGAAGAGGTGGTTGCAGAGGCAAAACGCTGTCTCAACTGTAAAAAACCACCATGCATCGAGGGCTGCCCTGTCGGAGTGGATATCCCCCTGTTCATCAACCACATCGCAGACCATGATTTTGATGCGGCAGCACGTGTGCTGAAGAGTACAAACTCGCTGCCAGCGATCTGCGGGCGTGTATGTCCGCAGGAGACGCAGTGTGAGGCGGTCTGTGTACTCGGGAAGAATGGAGATCCGATCGCAATCGGCGGGCTTGAGCGATTTACAGCGGATTACGAGATGGAAAAGGGCGCTGTGATCCCTGATGTCCCAGAATCCACCGGCAGAAGCGTGGCGGTGGTCGGTTCGGGTCCTGCCGGGCTGACAGCAGCAGCTGAGCTTGCAAAGATGGGGCACGCAGTGACGATCTTCGAATCACTACACGCTGCTGGCGGCGTCCTGATGTACGGAATCCCTGAGTTCAGGCTGCCAAAATCAATTGTTGCGGCAGAAATCGATTTTATCAGGAAACTAGGCGTTTACATATGCCTGAACTCGGTCATCGGAAAGATCGATACGGTGGATGATCTGCTCGACGAGTACGACGCCGTGTTTCTCGGCACTGGCGCAGGGCTGCCGTCGTTTCTCGGAGTCGATGGCGAGAACCTAAACGGTGTCTACTCTGCAAACGAGTTTCTGACCCGAGTAAACCTGATGAAGGCGTACCTCTTCCCTGAGTTCGACACACCGATCAAGAAGGGGAGCCGGGTCATCGTCGTCGGCGGCGGCAATGTTGCAATGGATGCCGCGAGATGTGCGCTCAGGCTCGGCACAGGCGAGGTGACTGTGGTCTACCGCCGCGGTGAGGACGAACTGCCGGCACGGGCAGAAGAGGTTCTAAACGCGAAAGAAGAGGGCATCGTCTTTCGGCTGCTAACAAACCCGATACGGATACTCGGAAGTGAGCAAAACTGGGTAAAAGCCATGGAATGCATCGGAATGGAACTCTGCGAGCCAGACGAGTCAGGAAGATGCCGACCGGTTCCGGTCTCAGGAACCGAGCACACCCTTCCTGCTGACATCGTAATCATCGCAATCGGCACATCCCCCAACCCCCTCGTCCCGATGACGACACCCGGACTTGAGACTTCGAGGTACGGCACGATCAGAGCAGACGAGACTGGTGCAACGTCAAAGCCCGGCGTCTTTGCTGGCGGGGATATCGTTACAGGTTCTGCAACCGTTATTTCGGCGATGGGTGCAGGAAAAATCGCTGCGAAAGCCATCGATGAGTATATCAGACGAGTTTAGCAGATACCGGCTGGTTCCGGTCTCAGGAACCGGGCACACCCTTCCTGCTGACGCAACTTTAGGAAAATATTATTGGATCGCCATACCCCCCGTCACTTCCGCGACCCCGCCCCTGTACGTTTCAACCACGCGATACCACAGAAGTGTTTTTTGACAAATATACCCGGTATGGTCTTACTGCCACTGATAGGTACTGCAAAAGCAGTGGTTCGACCTCGTACTGATCGTAGGCATCGTTTCAGCCATCTCTGCTGCGATGGCGGTGAGTGCGGTAACATCCTCGCTTCCTGCTGAAGCTGCGCCGTTTGCAGGCATCGGTGCAGTGGCCGGTGCCATTGGTGGTCTCCTCATGCAGTTTATCATGTGGCTCCTTTATGCAGGTGTATTCTATGCGATCTCGATTCTGTTTAAAGGAGAAGGCTCGTTCAAGCGGTGTCTCGAGTTTACTGGCTATGGTTTCATCCCGACGATCATTGGAGCGATCATCGGACTTGCTGTAATGATGACCGTGCTTCCAACAATCGAGTTCTCGCTTGAGGACCCCCAACTCTTTCAGCAAACACTCATGCAGGATCCTTTGATACAGGCGTCCACAGTAATCGGAATCCTTCTTATGCTGTGGAGCGCGAATATATGGATATTCGGAGTCAAGCACGCACGCAACCTCTCAACGAAGGATGCGCTGATCACGGTTGGTGTGCCTGTCGGATTGTATCTGATTTACAGCATAAGCATGATGATATGAAAGAGACATGAAAAAGATATTGATATTGTTATCCCTCATCCTGATCGCATCCACGCCCCTCACCCACGCAGACACAGACACCGAGATCGAACCCACGATCGTTGTGGACTACACGGTTGATCCGGCAACGCTTATGCCGGGCGACACCGGAATTGTGACAATCACCCTCACAAACGGCGCAACGGACGAGGTGGTTCATGTGACCGAGACCGGAGGCGGCAACATCACCGAGATGGAGGCGTTTGACATGAACGCATACATTGCGAGCGCATCCCTGGCTGGTGATAAAAAGGGGCAGGTTGCGGTAACAAGCGACGCATACACATCGGTCGGGCTGATCGGACCGTCCGACAGCGCCAACTTCGTCTACGAGATCAGAGCAGATGAGGGCGCGTCTGATGGTACACAATTTCTCAGGTTCGAGTTGATCGGCGGGAGCAACATGGAGGCTTTCAGGTACAGAATTCCTGTGAAGATCGACAGGACCGAACTCAAACTGGTGGCATCGAGCATCCCGTCAACTGTTGTTCGCGGCGTCTCAACGATCACCCTTGATGTGGTGAATCTCAGATCGAGCAATGTATCAGGCGTTGTGGTGAGCGGCGCGGGCGGCGATGTCGCATTCAACGCGACCGAGTTCTATGTGGGATCAGTCCCGCCAAAGGCAAGCGTCCCTCTGTCGATTAACATCGACACCACATCCTCGACAGCGGGCAGAAAAGATCTCACATTCACGGCAAGGTATATGAACGGTGACACGGTTCATAAATCCGAGCTTGGCACGACGATCGAGGTTGTCGATCGATCAATACTGATCCTCACCGGCATAATGACTGAGCACACGTCACCATGGTACACGATCACAGGAGATGTGAACAACATCGGAGCAACCGATCTCTCTGGCGTTGTCGTCTCGATCGGTGATGCTGACGGCGTGACTCCGAGACAGCCTTACCCGGAATATTTCATCGGGGAGCTTGAGGCTGATGATTTCGGCAGTTTCGAGCTCTCTGTTGAACTCGGTCCTGAGGTCGATTCAGTCCCGATCACGATCGAGTACAGGGACGCGAACAGGGCGTACATTGCGCAGCATGAATCAATCGATGTCGAGGATTCGGGTGCGGATGCGGGAGGGCGGTCGCCTGGGGGGATGTCAACAGGCATAATCGTATTGATCGTCCTTGCCGGGCTTCTCGTGATCGGTGTGATCGCTTATTCATGGAAGCAGCGGAAGGATGGGACAAAAGAAGCGGAAGGAGGGGAGGGAGAGGTGGAAGAGAAGCTATGAGACTTTTTATTATCTTCCGGAATGGGATCGGAAAACCACAG
>DTYY01000337.1 GCA_012961645.1 Methanosarcinales archaeon
ATCGGCAACAGATTTTTTATCTGTTTTATCAGGAACAACGACGATTAACTTCCGTATCGGTGCGTAAATCTTGATCTTCCGCCCTTTGACACTCCATTTTGTTTCTTTCACTTTGATGAGACCTGATTCGATCAGCGCATCAAGATTGTATTTTGCGGTTGTAAGCGGTATCTCAAGTTCTTCGGCTATATCTGAGGCTGACATCGGCTTATCTGCAAGCATTTCGAGCACCTGCCGCGCAGAATCGTTTGAGAGCACCTTTGTGACCTTCTTTGACTCTTCGCCGAGCGGAAGGATCAGTACTTTCTCATCGGCATCCTCGTCGGGTTGCATACCACGTAGTCAGCACCACCCTTAAAACACTTTTTCATAGCTGCGGATCGAATCGAAGTTAACACGACTCTCGCGCAAAAGACGATGCTCCGACTTCAGTTTTAATATTTGTAAAAAGATAATATTTTGACCAGAGACGATGGTATTGTGACCACCCATAGCCAACAAAATCTTTATGAATAAAGCAATCCTGATGAATTTACCATGAGGGGCAAATCTCTGACAATAGTTATCTTGATCGTTTCTGTGGCTATCATCGGCTGCGTTGACCAGAAACCGGTTCAGCCAGAGCAGGCAGGAGGAGAGAAACCGATTCTCAAGACAGAACCGATCGATCTATCTGGCATTGCAGCAGAACAGATGGATTTTGCCGCAGGTTATTCATTGCATGCGCTGGAAATCCCCCTGAACGTTCCACAGTACGATTTACCACTTAAAACAGACCAGATCTCAAATTACGATTCATTTTCAAGAAAAATCCCACTCAGCACTGATGCTCTGAGTTTGCTGGAAGAAAACGGCTTTGTTGTGATGGAAAACACCTTCAACCGGAAGGAAGAAGATATCATCCAGCCTTATGAGACGCTCAAGGATAATGAGATACCGGTCTTCATCACCTCTGATTCGCTGCTCCACCTCTATCACATCCAATTCGATGAGACGCTGCGGCAGATCGAGGAAAAGGAATTCTACGACCGGATCTGGGAGATTAGCAGAGAACTGCTGAACGATTCGGTAGAACAGTACGAAAACGCCGGCGAGAATAGCGATCTCAAAGAAGCATCGAGGCGGAATGTCGCGTACTTTTCAGTCGGACTGTGCCTGCTTCAGCCACAAACCGAGCAGGTCTGCCAGAGTGAGCGCGAATGGGAATGCACTGACGCTTACTTCAAAAGAGAGGATCTGGATCGGTATAATTTTGAAGTCCCATCGTTTGTCAGGGATGATGCCTTCGCCGAACTGGGGTTGATAGAAGAGCACGCAGGGTTCGCAGGATCCCCCATTTTCATCTACAAAGAAGATTACTCCCAGTATGTCCCGAGAGGGCATTACACCAGATCGGAAAAGCTGAAAAATTACTTCAGAGCATTTATGTGGTACGGAAGGATGAGTATGCTGCTCAAGGGTGGGGAAAACGCACTCGTGGAGGTGGAGGATGCAAGAATCCAGACGATGGGTGCCTGTCTGATAGCATCCGAATTTGCAGGGAATCAGGAGCTTAGAAGTAAATGGGACCGGATTTATTCAGTGACAGCCTTTTATGTGGGGTTATCTGATGATCTTGGACCTTATGAGTACCTACGAGGGATAAATTCTGTTTTTGAAGGTTCATTTAACCCTGATGACTTAAACGAAGAGAGCATAGGAAAATTGAAGGCAAAACTCGCAGAATACAGGGATCCGAAGATATATGGCGGGACCGGAGATTGCGTGATATCGCCGCCGTTTTCCCCCAAGCAGGCGGACGAATGTCTTGAAAACACCAAAGGATTCAGACTGATGGGGCAGCGGTTCATTCCTGATTCGTATATCTTCACGAATCTGGTCGGCGCATACACAGGCATGTATCAGGGAGACGGGCAGCCATTCACACTCATCATCGATGGTTCAGGAAGCCCGGTCAGGGGGTTTCCCCGCGGGCTTGATGTGATGGCGCTTCTTGGATCAGACCGGTCAAGAGAGTTGCTGGACGAACTGGATGATTCTAACTATGAGAGGTACGATGAGGCGTACATGGAATTGCATGATGAATTCGATTCGTTCAGTGATGCCGAATGGAACAAAAATCTCTACTGGGCATGGTTGTTTGCTCTAAAACCCCTGCTCGATGATTATGGTGAGGGCTACCCGACATTCATGCAGACCCAGGGCTGGCAGGATAAGGAGCTCACCACAGCTTTAGCCTCGTGGACCGAACTTCGACACGACACGATCCTCTATGCCAAGCAGAGTTATACCATGAAGGCTACGGCGATGCCGCCCGAAGAAAAACCGGTTGTGGGATACGTTGAACCGGTTCCTGAGTTTTATAACCGGTTGCTGGCGCTAACAAGGATGACAAACACGGGTCTGGGAGAGATGGATGTTCTGGACAGTTCGGCGAAGTATAGACTTGATAATCTGGAAGAAATACTCGAAAGACTCGTTGATATCTCATCAAAAGAACTGAAAAACGAGGAACTGACCCCGGATGATTACGACTTCATCAAGAACTTCGGCGACAATCTGGACGGCGTCATCAGCGATGTCGATGACCGGGCAAAGAAGACGACGATCATCGTTGACGTGCATACCGAAAGCAATACAGGGCAGGTTCTGGAAGAGGGGGTTGGATATGTCGATCTGATCGTTGTTGCATACAAACTGCCTGATGGGAGAATTTTGCTCGGGGCAGGTCCGGTTATGACTTATTATGAGTTTAAGCAGCCCATGGAGAACAGACTCACCGATGAAGCGTGGAGAGAGTTGCTGAAGAGTGGTCCACCTCAGAAACCGGAATGGATATCAAATTTCGCTGAAAACTCGTAAAATCAACAGGTAATCCCGTGCTGCCTCAGCGCGCTCTTTATCTCATCAAATCCGCGCCCCGAGTCTTGCGCATCTCACCGCTCTAATCTCGCATGTGGTCTGCTCCTGCTTCTCGAGCATCAGGTCTTGTTTCTAAATCATTGTGCCCATCTTCGAGTCGAGATTTCCAAATCCATCTTTCATAACAACGATTATCTCCTTGAGATGCTCAGATGCTTTGTCCAGTCTCTCA
>DTYY01000338.1 GCA_012961645.1 Methanosarcinales archaeon
CGATCCGGACGCTATGTCTTCTCTGAATACATTGTGAAGTGCGAGTACGTGATATGTTGGCTCAACATCGGTCTCCAGTTCATCAATCTTCTCAAAATAGTCGAGTATGTCGTTCAATTGCTCTGCATACCTCTTCTTTTCGTCGCCGCTCAATTTTATGCGTGCAAGCCATCCAACGTGTTCGACCTGATCAGGCGTGATCATGCGATGCTATTCGGGCATCATGGTACATATTGTTATCGCAGAGATGTAGAGTATATAGCCACGCAAACATATACATACAACACGAACCTGCTATATATGCATATATTGTGTGTACGGCGATCATACGCGATGGTGGTATCTACCATGAACCCGGAGAAGAGAAAAGTGCAGTTAACAGGCGGCTCAACACTAATCATATCGCTGCCGATCAAATGGGCAAGAGAAGTCGGAATAAAGCCAGGCGACGAGGTCTTCCTGACCCCTCAGTCGGATCGGTCGCTCTTGATGACTACAGAGCCAAAGACCAAGGAACAGATGTACGAAACGACCATCAAGCTGTTTCCTGGCGAAAGTCCTGAGAACAACCTCAGAATACTGATTGCTCATTATCTGATCGGGTATGACATCATAAAACTGATCTCGCAGAAGGGATTTGGTGCATCCGATCGGAAATGGATCAAAGATGCCGTGCGAAAGCGGTTGATCGGACTAGAGGTGATCGAAGAGTCGCAGAATGAACTGATCCTCCAGAGTCTGCTGAATTACCGTGATCTGCCGCTGGCAAAGACGATGCACAGTATGTCCAGGATCATCTCCTCGATGCAGGAGGATGCGATGCAGGCGCTCCGCGATAAAAACCCTGAACTTGCGCAGGATGTTATTCAGAGGGACAACGAGGTCGATCGCTTCTATCTCCTGATTGTCAGGCAGTTAAAGGCGGCGATAGAGGATGCAGGGCTGTCTGAGAAGATTGGACTGGATCATCCGAGAGAATGCCTTGGATACCGACTTATTGCGAAGAGTATGGAGCGGATCGGCGATCATGCCGAGAAGATAGCAAGAAATGTCATCAAGCTGGACTGTAATGTCGAAAACATCGATCAGATCTGCAGAATGGGCGATATGGCACGCGATGTCTTTACAAGGGCGATAAACTCGCTTTCCAGGAAGGATATGAAAGAAGCAAACAGCGTCATCACAGACGCGGAAAAGGTCGTTGCGATGGGGATATCGATCGACAAAGAGAGCAGGATAGATTGCGATATGACTGATATCAGTTTCATCCTCGAGAGCCTCCGAAGGATTGCGGAGTATGGCGCTGATATAGCCGAGATATCGATCAATCTGAACACAGAGGAACTACGAAGTTCCCGATAAGCCCATGAAGAACTGAGAACTAAAGAATGCCGGCAGCAAGCATCGCCACGTAAATCACTGAGAATACCAATGTCGAAAGCAGCGCCACATAGACTTTGGTGAATCTGATAGCCAAAACAGCATATACGAGTATAGCAAGCCCGATTATGAGCGGGTAATCAGACAGTTCGATTGGTGTTTGCAGTAGTACGACCATGATGCATCCAAGAGATGTGTTGATATTTAAGGCTTTCGGGGGTTTGTGAGATCGCCTCTGTGAGCCAAGATTATTATACCAAAGCACCATATCTATCTCAATGCGAATTGCAGCAACCCTTGAACTGCAGGACAAGCCAGGACAGCTTCTGGCGGCACTCACCCCGCTCTCCACGCTCGGCGGTAACATCATCAGTATCGTGCACCATCGCGACCAGAGGACGTCACGTGGCAAGATTCCGGTGCAGATCGTATTCGAGATCGATGAGCATAATCGAAGGTCGCTTATTGATGCGCTCGAGAAGAACGGTATTGCTATCGCCAGAATCGATGAGAACCCGCTGATCGAACGGGAGTCTGTGATCCTGATCGGGCATATCATACATACCGACATCAAGGACACCATCGATCGCATCGACCGCACCGGATTTGCAGAGGTTACCGACATCTCCATAGCGATGCCCGAGATTGAGGAGGAGTCGTCTGCATATATGATCATCGAGGCGGCGGGCAAGTCTGAACTTGCTGCGGCTGTTGATATTCTGAAAAGTATCGCTGATCAGAAGGATCTGTTGGTGATCGAGCCTGTGCGAAATTGAAATTGTGGCGGGCTTTTGGATGTTGTGGTGATGTTGGGGTATGGACCCACGTTTTTTGGAGACTCAGGTATGGTCTGGAAGAACTGTAGTAACTGTGTTTTCCTGAATCGATTCCGCATATTTTTGTATCACTCTAATTATATTTGGTTATACTGATTAGCATCCAAAAAAACGCTTGCGATGGTGTTTGTTGTATCAGTCCAAAAAGCCTTCCAATGTATCAAATTTGTCCCTCTTTCGTTCGTATAACTCGAACCATTTCTCAGGTTTATCTGCCCCATCGCCGTGCTCTTCAGCACGCGAAACCACCAGACGTGTAATCTAAGCGCGATTATGCTGATGCAATCACCAAAAGGTTCTTTGGTGATAACCAGAATACCACCATGATGGCTGAAATCCGAGAAATGTCATAATTGAGGTATGATATCTACCCCGAGTTAGAAAAGATTGAAGATAAGTCCAACAAGACCACTGCGGGGGTAGCCAAGCTAGGTCAACGGCGCAGGACTTAAGATCCTGTTGCGAAGGCATTCGAGGGTTC
>DTYY01000339.1 GCA_012961645.1 Methanosarcinales archaeon
CCTGCAGGCTGCCGGATATGTGAAGAAACCGGTGGAGATGGATGAGTTCAGGGATGCGATCAGAGAGATCGGTGAGTACTGGTTTATGATATGCAAACTGCCGCCGAAGTTGAAATGAAGATGCACGAAGATGATGGAAAAAACGCCTCTGACGGCGTGATCAGGGTTCTCCTCGTCGAGGACGACCCTGCAGATGTCAAACTGGTGCAGATGGCGTTGTCAGGCTCTGGCCATGCCTATGAAACAGAGGTTGTTGGCAGCATATCCGCCGCCACCGAACGTCTGCATGCTGGAAGATTCGATGTGGTGCTGCTCGATCTCGGGCTTCCTGACAGCCGGGGGCTTGACACCGTCTCAAAGATTCATGATGGGCATCCCAGGATTCCGGTTGCGGTACTCACAGGACTTGATGACGAGGAGGCAGGGATCTGTGCGATGCAGAGGGGTGCACAGGACTATCTCGTCAAGGGAGATGTTACAAGCCGTCTGCTGACAAGGAGCATACGCTACGCCATCGAACGAAAACGTGCCGAGGAGGAGATCATGGAAGAACGCAACCGTGCAGAATTCTATAACGATCTCCTGAGCCATGACATAAACAACATGAACCTTGTTGCAATGGGTCATCTTGAGATGCTGTTGCGGATGCCAAACTTCCACAATGAATTCAAAAGACATGTCCATACAGCCCTCAACCAGGTCCGTGAGAGTGCAAACCTGATAACCAATGTGAAGAAGTTCACGATGATCAAGTCAGGCAGAATCGAACTTAAAACGATGGATATATATCCGCCATTAAAGAAGGCAACAGATGTTGCAGAAGCATCCTCGTCGCCAGGGCGTGTCAGAATCGATTCGAATATAACCGAAGGCAGATATTTCACCTGCGGCAGCGAGTTGCTCTTTGATGTATTCTCCAACCTCCTGAACAATTCCATCAAGTTTGATGAGCACGAGACCGTTGAAATCGATGTCGGTATCAGTTCATCTGATGATGAAAAGTACTGGGTGATCGAGTTTAAGGACCTTGGACCCGGTGTCGATGACGACCTGAAGGGGGCGATATTCAATCGCCTGGAACGCGGGCATGCAAGTGTTCACGGCTCAGGACTGGGGCTTACCATCGTAAAGACCATCGTCGAGAGCTATGGTGGAACGGTGTGGGTCGAGGACAGGGTTGCAGGTGACAGGAGTCAGGGCAGCAATTTCGTTGTGCTTCTTCCAAGAAGGGATGAGTTACGTATATGAAGGATGCAAGAAAAAGGTCTTTATACACGTAAGTGCAAGGGAGGCGGGGCGATGTATAGATTATTGATCGTGGATGATGCTGAATATGTGCGTGACATGCTGATAGACATGCTGGATCCGGCGAAGTATGTGGTGGTTGGTACCGCTGTTGACGGGTTCGATGCTGTAAGGAAATACGAGGAGTTGAAACCGGATCTGATCACCATGGATCTGGTGATGAAAGAGAGGGATGGCATAAACGCAATCAGGGACATAAGAGAACTTGACCAGGATGTCCCGATACTCGTTATCAGTGCACTGGGAAGGGGGGAACTGGTAGATATTGCCATGGAAGCGGGAGCTGACGGGTATCTATGGAAACCGTTCACGGTAAAAAATCTCTCAGATACGCTTGAAAGTCTATTGATGGAAGTCGAGTGAATAGACATGATCAATAAAAATGTTGGCGGAGAGCTTTCACTTTCGTCGCCTGTTGATGGACACGTGTTGCGCTCGCTTAAAAAAGCAGGGTGAGAACCGAGGTTATGATGCATCTGTATACCATTTATCCAAATATTTCCTATCCATACGATATCTCAAGACAGACCGGGATCGATTCCACGAATATCATCGGTGCGTTGAGGGGCATGGGCAGCAGGTACAAAAATTCAAATTCTCTCGTTGAAATGGGGGTTGTGGATATGGTGGAGAATAATGGTGTAACATATTACAAACTCTCTGATCGGGGCAAACGGCTTATAGAGGGTATGGATCTGGTCAAGGTTCACTCGACCAGAGGTGTTGGCAGGAAAAAGTGACGTTGTGCTGAATATTTTTGCGCAAAACCGAAATTTACGAAATTCCGCCAAACATCCCGCGCTGATTGCCCGCAAAGATTTAAGCTGATCTTATCTTTCTGACCTGTGGCGTTCGATGCACCTGTTCAAGTTTCTTATGTGCGGCTTTTGCGTGTGCAGGTACATGTGTACGTATATGCTTGAGTTTATATGGTACTGTGTACAGAATGGTACACTGTAGTTGCATGGTAGAGTGGTGGACAAGTGGGGGAAGAAAATCCCTTACCGGGGGATCGATTTCCTGACAATCGTGGCAACATCCGCTATCATTGGTACGGGTGGGATGTTGAATCGATGACAATGTTCCTGCACTTTGCTTTGGGGGGGCAACGAAGAATCGAATATGTTGCAATAGGCGTAGCCTATGAGCAATGAACTACAGGAGGGAAATGAAATGGTATCGCAAACCCCAGACTCGTCCAGTCTGGCAGAAGTGCTGGATCGGATTCTGGATAAGGGTGTAGTAGTGGACGTGTGGGCAAGA
This sequence comes from Methanosarcinales archaeon, assembly GCA_012961645.1. Lineage (GTDB taxonomy): Archaea > Halobacteriota > Methanosarcinia > Methanosarcinales > Methanogasteraceae > Methanogaster_D. Next base: position 2,569 of record DTYY01000339.1, read on the forward strand.
GCAAACCTCGTCGGGATCGAGATCCTGACCATCGAGGCAAGAGTCGTTGTTGCATCGGTCGATACGTTCCTGCACTATGCTGAGGAGATAACGAAGATCGAACAGGCTGCAATCAGAGCAGCACCAGAGATTCCTGCGTGAAGCAGGAACTCTTCCTTTATTTTTTTGGAGGATATGGGATTATGACAGAAACGATAGACGAGTTGATCGCAGAGCACTCACGTAAGGGGCTTGAAGAGATAGCAGCAGAACTTGGTGTGGATGCGTCGGATACGGCAAAGTATCCCAACAAGACGAGTGTGGCAGAGGCAATAGTTGAAGCAAGGGAGAATGTCCTGAGAGAAGCTCATGAAGCTTCACAGGAAATTCCAGAAGTGGAAGTGCAAGCATCTGTTCAGTCCAAACTGCATATCGGAGAGAAGGGTGTGTTTGCAAAGCGCGCTGCTATGGATGAGAGAGCCAGTACAATACAAAAAGGCGTCAGTGAGATGCAAAAGGATATCAGTGGGATGCAGAAGAGCATTGGTGCGCAGAAGAGGGTAAACGAAGGAGCCTTTGCAAATATCGGCGCAGGGATCAATGAACTGCAGTCCGGCATCGACCGGAAAGCCGGTGAGATGCAAAGTGGCGCCAGTGAGATGCAAAGCGGTGTTGTTGAGATGCAAAATGCCATCCTTGAGCTTGAAAAGGGGATCATGGAATTCCGTGACGAGTTCGGGAACTACGAAAAAGATTTCTACTATGGCAGTAGTTCCGAATACCCCTACCTCCGAA
>DTYY01000340.1 GCA_012961645.1 Methanosarcinales archaeon
ATGATACCGAGCTTAAGGGCGTGCTCTCTGGCGATGGCACTGACCGGCTTGTGCGCAGGGGTCCTGATCGGCTGACTGTCGATGGCGAGATGAGTATCAGCATGGAACGAGAAGAGGTTATACGGTTCGAAGTGTCTGCATTCAGCGACCTGATCGATCACATCAATGCGGTCGGGCTCCCGCCCGATCAACCAAAAACATAATAACCGATCTAAATGATGTAACCGTGAAACGAAAGGTGATTTATGATGAAGAGTTATCTCGTCGTATGGTTCAATAGTGAGGGCGGTACACCGTCCGAAGTGAATGATCGACTGACAGCTATGGGATTTAAAGCGATGCAGGGTGCCTATGATTATGTATACGACTGGGGATCGAATGCAAGTCTCGACGACATTCTGCGGATCGGAGATCGAGTCCAGTTGACCCTGAGAGGGCTCGATGTTACATTCAAGATAGAGACAGTCGGTGGCAGTTGAACTGCGATATGATGCCTGCCTGCACCGTTCCAAACACCATAGCCGGTTTGCGTTACTGACGGTGATCGCCGGTGCCGAATATTTGCAGTTTTGAACTTTTTTTGCGAATATCAACGCCCGGACGAATGGTACGAAACAGAGATTAAATATTATCTGTTCAATACAAAATTTATTCAAAATGTTCTTCCAAACGCAAACAGCTACAATTCAGACCCGATCGGTCCAATATCCTTTAATACATTCACAAAATCAGAAATCGTCTCTGAAAATCGATTACTTTCAGATGCGCCGATCCAGACCGTCTTTAGCCTGCGTGCATCGATCCCGACGCCTTTCAGTACATCTGCGAGCGCAGCCATACGGTGTGACGCATGTTCGTTTCCGTATGCATAATAGCACTCGCCAGTGCGGCATCCTGCGACCAGCACACCGTCTGCACCCTGCCTGAGCGCTTCGAGCACGAAACCCGGGTTTATCCTGCCTGCACACATCACGCGAATCATGCGGACATTGGTCGGATACGAGATGCGGAGCACGCCTGTCAGATCCGCGCACGCATAAGCGCACCAGTTGCAGAGAAACGCAACGATGAGCGGGTACTCGTTCTTCTCAAGCGCATGGATCTGTGAGATGATCTGGGCATCAGTATGTGTATAAGGCTCGATTGCGCCGCTCGGACATGCGGCACTGCATGAACCGCAGCCCTTGCATGCCAGTTCATCGACCACTGCCCTGCCATGCACCATACTGATGCATCCGAAGGTGCAAACAGACACGCAGAGTTCGCATCCGGTGCACTTATCTGCGTTCACATGCGCACACATCGGGTCGATGTCCAGCCTGCCGCATCTGAGCAGATTCGATGCCTTGGAAGCAGCGGCAGACGCCTGCGCAACCGATGTCTGAATGTCTTTTGGACCTGACGCGCACCCTGCGATGAAGATGCCGTCAGTTTGCGTTTCCACAGGTCGCAGTTTCGGATGCGCAGCCTGCATGAACCGGTCTGCTCTGGTGCGGATGCCCAGAACCGCACTGACCTCACCATTCGCCTCAAGCCCGACCGAGAGGACGACGAGGTCGCATTCCTCTTCTATGATCCCATCATCTGCCAGCGTATCCTCGTATCTGATGACCGGCTTTTCGCCGTGCGTCAGCACCTCTGCAACCCTGCTACGTACGAAATCGACTCCAAGTTCCTGTGTACGCCGGTAATACTCCTCATATCTATCACCACATGCCCTTATGTCGATGTAATGAATCGAAACATCTGTATCAGGATATGTTTCCTTGATCAAGTTGGCATTCTTGATTGCAGCCATGCAACAGACGTTGGAGCAGTATTCGTTGCCAACAGTTGAATCTCTTGACCCAACACACTGGATGAACGCGACTTTGCGCGCAGGCTCGCCTGTAGATGGCTGAATCATGCACCCACCTGTCGGACCGCTCGCATTCAACATGCGTTCGAGTTGCAGCGATGTGATCACATCTTTGTGCCGGCCGTACCCGTATTCTTCCTTGCGGGATGCATCAAAAGGTTTCCAGCCGGTTGCAACGATGATCGCGCCTGCATCGAACAGAAACTCCTCTTCCTTCTGAAAATAATCGATAGCATCCAGAGGGCACGCCTTTTCGCACAATCCGCAGCCAACGCAGTGATCATCGATGCACGCAATCATCGGGACAGACTGCGGCACCGGTATGTAAATCGCCTTTCTGACCCCGATACCGTAGTCAAACTCGTTTGGAACGGTGATCGGGCATATATAAGCACAATCTTCGATGCATCCCTTACAAACGTCGCTTTTGACGAATCCAGGCTTTTTTATACAGCGTACCTTGAAATTACCCACGCTCCCACTCACCTCTGTCACCTCTGAACGGGTGTGCAGATCGATCCTCTGATGATTTAGGACGTCTGTCATCTTTGGGGCGATGATGCATATCGAGCAGTCGTTCGTCGGGAAGAGGGCCCCGTACAGAATCGCTCTTCCGCCTATGGTCGGCTCTTTTTCGATCAGGTGCACCATCATGCCGCTGTCTGCAAGATCGAGAGCCGCCTGCACGCCCGCGACTCCGGCTCCGATAACGAGCACGTCCTGATTGATCGGGATCGTCCGTTTCGGGATCGCAACAAGCTCACGCGCCTGTGCCACGCCCATCCGCACCAGATCAATCGCTTTCTGGGTCGCAAGCGGTCGGTCGTCTGCATGTACCCATGAGCACTGCTCGCGTATATTGACCATCACCATGAGGTGCGGATTGAGACCCGCATCCTCGAGCAGGCGCTCAAAGGTCGTCTGGTGCATGCGCGGCGAACATGCGGCTATAACCACACGATCAACGCCTTCTCGGATGTCACTTCTGATCTGCCCCTGTCCGGCATTGGAACATGCGAACTCGATGCTTCTTGCGATGCAGACACTGTCAAGCTCCTGTGCGTACGCCACGATTGCATCTATGTCAAGCACACCGCCGATGTTGAGCCCGCAGTGGCATACGTACACTCCGATCTGCATATACAGATTGTTTGTTTTAGTTCTTCTTATAGACACTATCTGAAAATTCGAATGTGAGGGAAATATGTTTGATATGCCGACAGAGCGATCAAGCAACCTGAAAATAGCCAGATAAAATCTTGTATTTTTTGACAAAGGTGAAAACTCAGAGGTGAATATCGAGGATGTTGCGTCAAGAATGCATCATGTAGCCTCTGCAAAGCATGAGCAGGCGAGGGGCTAATGAAAAGCCAACCCGTAAGTTTAATCTTTTGGTGGGGACTTATATGCAAGGGAAGTGACTGGTGTTTCGGTTTTTGAGCTGATAACTCTGCATGCCCAATAAACACGGGTTTGCATGGCTTGAGCCATATTTTTTGGTAAAACGATCTTGGTACTTTTCAGTACTCATACTTTCTGTGATAGCCCCTCGGCGTTATGATCATACTACCGCTGAGTTTTGACTCGCTGTTGCCGATGATTATGATGGTATGCATGTCAACAAAGTCGTCAAAATCGAGAAGATCCCCAAGCGTGGTTAGAACCGCGCTCTCGCCTCCCCGAAAGGCGTCTTTGACGATCCCTACCGGCACTGATCCCTTTCTGTGCCTTTTGATGATCTCGATGGATCTGCCAAAGTTGGTATTCCTGCCTCTGCTCTTCGGATTGTACAGAGTGATCACGAAGTCAGAGGCTGCTGCGCTCGAGAGCCGGCGCTCAATATCCTCCCACGGCGTCAGCAGATCGCTCAGACTGATAACCGCAAAATCGCCTGTGATCGGAGATCCGAGTATGCTTGCTGCAGCGCTTGCCGCGGTCACCCCTGGAACCACCTCTATATCGACATCCGCATCTGTTTTATCTGCGATCTCCAGCGCAATCCCTGCCATACCGTAGATTCCGGCATCACCTCCGCTTATGATGGACACGTTGTCGTTGCCAGATGCAAGCTCCAGCGCCTCTCTGGCTCTGGCGATCTCCTTTCCCATGCTGCTGGTTATGATCGTCTGATCCGCAATTATCGATTTGATCTGATCAAGGTATGTGGCGTTGCCGACGATGTAGCGCGATGAAGCGATCGCTTTCTGCGCGGCGACGGTCATCTGGTCAGGGTGACCGGGGCCAATGCCAACGATATACAGTTTACCACGTCCGGGGGTCATGCCCTGTTATCAGGGCTCCTGTATCTTATGCTATGTGTTTGCTATGTGTTTCATGGCTCGTCTTTTCGTTTTTCTCCGGGTGTGGAAGCAACGCCCTGATGCACCAGTATGCAGCGTGACGACCCATTTGCAGGGAAATGTTAAAATACGATACAGGTTCACCTGATCTTACCGACCGGGCCCGTAGCTTAGCCAGGTGGAGCGCACGGCTGATAACCGTGAGGTCCTGCGTTCGAATC
>DTYY01000341.1 GCA_012961645.1 Methanosarcinales archaeon
GGTATCTCACAGGCGACCGGGCGGTGCAGCATGAAGATGGTTACTTCCTCTTCGTTGGAAGGGCGGATGATGTGATCAATACGGCTGGCGAGCGTGTCGGTCCCTTCGAGGTCGAGTCCGCGCTGATCGAGCATCCCGCGATCGTTGAGGCTGGCGTGATCGGAAAACCAGACCCTTTACGTGGCGAGATCATCAAGGCGTTTGTTGTGCTCGCCGACGGTTATGAGCCGTCTGTCGATCTTGAGTCCGATGTGAAACAGTTTGTGAAGACGCGGCTTGCAGGGCACGCTTATCCCAGAGAGTTGGAGATCGTGGAGACGCTACCAAAGACCCGGAGCGGCAAGATCGTCAGGAGGATGCTTCGGGCACGTGAACTCGGGCTTCCTCTCGGGGATATCTCGACGCTTGAGTAGGGCGAGATGCAGAACTTGCCATCTTGTGTGATGCTGGATCAAATGCCTCCGGAGTGATCATTGTTGCTATCCGGCAGGCGGTCAGGGAGATCCCCGGGTGTTGGAGGCTCGGGGCTGCTGGAGGTTCGATAAAAGAGGGAAGAGGTTTTTCAGTCGAACTTTTCCCTGATCCTGCTCACACCGATAGCATACAGCAGGCTGATCAGGGTGATGACGCCTGCCGGGGCAAGTGCCGGAACCGGTGGTGGAGTGGTTGGTGATGGAGTTGGGATTGGTGAGCGACCGATGAGCAGAGGCATGTATTCGGGTGCTCACGCTCTACGTAGTTCAGGAATTTCCACGCAACTTAAATACCTCCCAGATATCCACAAAAATCAGCACAAATCGTATGCATTAGCCCACCCCATACCCAACTGTTGTAACTGATTTTATATCACTAACTGCCTACATCAATAACCCCAACAGATCGTTGGTGTGCAAGTTAAAGTTTATGCCATCCAGTATTCCTTCATTTATTGGTGGATGGACTTTATGTGGAAGATTCTATTAATATAGCTAACTACTGTACGTATGATGGATGGGTGCAGATTATGATGTATAGATTATATTCCTTTTCTCCATCCCTGCTGCTCCTTTAGACAAAAAACATCAGGAAACTACAGAACGGGAGATCGTATTCCGTAAATCAGGCATAGTTAGGGGTTAATTTAGTGGAATACAAAATCTTTGATTTTCCATCGATTAAACCCCCTATAAGGGTATCAGAGGCGTGCCCTCGCCTCGATCAGCCGTTCACAACTCGCCTCTCGCCCTGAGGTAGTAGAGTTCGAGTCCTGCGAGAAGCATCACAAGAACGGTCAGGTATAACCAAAACTCCTTCTCAACCTCAGCCCTGACCGTATCGGGCTCGGGGTCACGTGCTTCTGCTGACATCGCATCCATAGAGAGATCAGACTCAGCCGGATCATACAGATTTGCTGCAATCGCCATATCGTGGATCTGATAGCCGCCGACCTCATCAAAGAGCAGGTTATCTGTGGTAACCGGTCCGGAAGGCGTTTCCACCTCCTGTCTCCCAGCCAGCGGATACGTTCTCCCGGTCCTGACATTATATGCCTCAATTTCGAGAACCCCGCTCATCCAGTCCACGATCTGCCTCCAGAAGATCGGATAATCGACTCTCGTGTGAAAATCACTCCATGACGAGTCCCCTTCGCTGAACCCGAAGTAAACAACGGTGCCAGCGCCCTGGTTGCGGTACGAAAGCATCGGAGAACCGTCGCCTGCTACCACGTTTGTGACAGACCCCTCAACCAGCCCTGCTCTGAGATGTTTACTCACTGAAATGTCCTCAAATGCCACATCTCCTGTGAATTCACTGACCATCTCTGTATTCATCACCGTAGACCCGGATTTTCCAGATATCTGCATAGGTAGCAGGTTGTTTGTGTCGATCTCGCCGAGATCCTCCGATGCAAGGACCACAAGCCCGCCACCTGACCCGGCAAACGATGCAAGATCATTGAACGTTCCCGGAAGCAGCGAATCCTTTGTGATATTTCCGACCACAACGATGTCGTAGCCATCAAAAGAGGGGAGGACCGGCGGTTTTACGATCGTGCATTCGGCGTCTGAGAGTGAACTTAGCGCAATCTTCGCTGGCGGGTTTTTGTTTTCGCTGATGAAGAGTATCTTCCGCTCTGCGATCTCAGGAATTGCGATGTATGCACGGTCATCGACATCCAGCGAGTCGCCGTGCTTCAGGACGATGACTGTGGCACCTGGCTTAAGATCGGTGAGTGCAAAGAGCTCTGTTGAGTTAGGGAGTATTGTTTTACTCTCTGAGAGGATTTTTTTGCCGTTGCGGAATACCTCAATTGGCACCGTCACAGTATCTCCCACATAACTCTTGATATTGCAGATGTAGTCGTATTTATCCCCTTTTCGCTCCACTCTACCATATATGATGCCGATGTTGTCTGCATCGTGCCCGACCTGCTTGAATGTCACATCGATGCCAGCCGCGTTAGCAAGCATCTTTGAAGTCGATATCGAGTCGTCGGTGACATCAACACCCGAGAAATCAGAGACGACCACGATTGCGCCCTTCTCGTCCTCGATTATGTTCTTTGCAATGAGGATCGCGTCCCCTATTCCTGCTGCGGTCGCACCCGGCTGGACCCGCTGCAGAGCAACCTTCGCACCAGACCGACCTTCACCCTGCAGCGCAACGATCGGGACGTTCTTTGCCAGAATAATACTCGTCTTTCCGCTGACGAACTTTTCTGCGACGTTCTTTGCCAGATCAAACCTGCTTGCCCCGGATGTGCTCGAATCCGAACCTCTTGCCTGCATCGATGCGGACGCATCAAGGACGATCACCGTATGATCAGCGCGCACAGTCTCGGTCACAACAAGATACGGAGACGCCATTGCAAGCGCAAGCAGGATTAAGAAGAGGATTTGCATGAGCATCAACGGATCCCTGATGAATTTCTTAAGCATCGTCTGATAACGGTGCTCTTTGCGCTCCATATCCAGAATAAACATCAGCGACGGGATTTTTATGTCCCTGGGCTTTGGCTTGATCAGATACAGGATCACAATCGGAATGATGCTTGAAAGAGCAAGAAGTGCCACCGGATTTGCAAACGCCACCCCAATCACCCATTGACCATTATTTAGCCTTCACTGCCTCGAAGAATGCATCAAATATTGACGTGTTCGTACCGAATGAGAAAAAATCTGCTCCGATGTGATTGCAGGTCTCATTCACCGCTCCAAAATGGTCATCAAGCAGTTTTCGGTACTCCTGTTTCAGTCTTGGGCTGATGTATGTCTTTTTGACCTCGTCGGTCTCCATATCATGCAGCTTTGCATCACCCTCGATTGCGAGGTCGTATTCGGCAGGATCGAAGACCGAGATCACGATCAGATCGTTCTGTGCGAGTCGGTACAATCCAGCCCGTATCGAGTCGATATCGCATAAAAAATCAGATATGACGATGACAAGTGATTTTGACCGGATCATCTTCTCGTACTGCTGGATGCAGTGGTCAAACCTCGTTTTTCCCTTCAACCCGAGGTGGTTCAATATGTCGATTGTGTGAAGCAGGTGACCTTTGCCGCGTTTCGGAGGGTTGATATCGATGTTCTCAGCAAACGGGGATATTGCGAACTTCTCGTTCTCTCTTGTCACCATATAGCCGAATCCGCACGCAAGCATCGCTGCGTAATCGAATTTCGTTATGCCGTTACTCGAATAATCCATGCTTTTACTCGAATCGATGAGTATATGCGTGGTCACGCTCTTCTCTTCCTCGAATTTGCGTATATAGAGTTTTTCTGTCCTGCCGTACACCCGCCAGTCGATCGACCTGATATCATCGCCAGGCATGTACTCACGGTAGCCCACGATCTCGATGCCTTTGCCCTGCAGCACCGCACGCCGGCTGCCGGCATACACATTTGAGACCCGTTTGCGCACCATCAGTGAGAACCGATTCAGCTGGTTAAAGAAGTCGGTATCGATCATCCTGCTCTATTAATGAGCATCGAACCTGATAAAGGTTGACATGCATGCCCTCGCACCATGAAACAAAACTAAAAAGAGATTGCATTTACCAGATTCTTACCCTATGATGTTCTCTATACTGGCGAACACGAAACTCCCCCAGGGTACCTTTTGTGGGGTAAGGCTTGGGGAGCAGTAAAATATAAGCATACGTGTGTGGATTCATACACGTGAAAACAGATGGTACTATGCAAGAACCCAGGATATCCAAAAAAGAGGGTGGTGAAGACCACGATAGCTATGATGACCATGATCCATTATAAAATAGAAGCTGCCA
>DTYY01000342.1 GCA_012961645.1 Methanosarcinales archaeon
CATCGCATTGACCTCCAGTCCAGGTACGATCACCCTGACAACCGGGACGTCGATCTCATCTCTTGTCAGGTTCACAACGATCGCACGAGTGAGACCAGCGTTTTCGAGATTCTTGACCATATATCTTATATCATCCAGAAAATCATCGCTATCATACGATGCGGTGCCATCGAAATCCTTTTCCTCGGATATGTCAAACCAGTGCCTGTTGATCCTTTTTGTCCGTTCATAGCCGATCTTTTTTCGAAACTCTGCAACTGTCGTATCTTCTCTTGCGCCGTGTATCTGGGTCAGCCTGCTCTGGGCAACCTCTGTTATCGCCCTTAGTATCGCAACATGGGCATTCGTATGCGTCCCCATCCCGATCGTCAAAAGCGCAGGATCTTTCAGCTGGATATCGTCCGAAACAGCAGCATACGTCGGGATACCGACATCGCTCGTCAGGTCCTTGATGTGCACCAAAACATCCGCATCCGTAAATTTGTTCAGAAGATCACCGATCATCCCATTTCCAATATTTGTTACTGCTGGACCGGTATTTCTGGATTTCTCAACGAGGGACCATGCATCCCTCTCGATCACCTCCGAAAGCCCGTGGAATATCGCCTCTTCGATCTCGTTTCCAGATGCCAGTCCGTTCGTATTCGTCCGAAGGATCTGTGCATATCTATCAGAGAGTGGATGGAATACTGCACTCGCAGGCACAAATATTTCCTCATCATTCATCAGATCATAGCCAGAGACCCATGGGATGCTCTGATCATGATCTGACGGTTCCGGCAGGATCAACTCATCAGGATCCAGAACGTTTTCGCTTCCGCTCAATTCCGAAAAACTCCCGGTCACAAGTTCTCTGTCATGAACCTCTGCCGAGTAGCGCTCGATGCCCTCCATCATCGCGGAGACCTTAGCCTCTGTTGGTGTTGCACCCTTTCCGTTGTAGACAGAGATCGCACCATCCTCTGCAGTAGGTCTGATGCTTGAGAAGACCGGTATCCCGATTCTGTCAAGGTCTGTTATGTCAGCAACCCTTGTTATGCCAGCCGCTCTCATCTTCGATTCTATGCGGGACAACGTCTCCTCAGGGGAGACTGTACGATGTGTATCCTTTTTATACTTTTTAATGCATGATTTTAGTTTCATTCTTAATTCACCATTCATCTGCAGGGGACGGTTTTAAGATCTTCCGGGCATCCCCTCGCAGGAGCATGTTCGTAAGTGCACTGAGCGAGCAGAGCGTGCCGCGACCCTCGATTACCGTATCTCCTGGTCCTCTAATTCTTGCAACGATGCCGCCCTTTGCAGTAACCTCGATCTCGGTTCCGAGTTCGCTCAATCGATGCAGGACGATGTTTCCGGTTGCACCCATCGATTTCTCAAGCCAGCAGTGTTTGAATGGACAGAGGTTGCAGTATATCTTGAACTGCTCCGCACTCGCCTTCGGAACAATACCAGCAACGATTTCTGCCTTCACAGTTCCATAAGCGATACAGCAGCCAAGCGTCCGCTCTGCAAGGATCTTATCGCCCTCTCGGAGCGTAACCCTGACTGCACCGCCCTTGAGTTCGTACCGATTCTCGATGCCAAGATCATATTTCTTTTTTCCAGTGTTTACAGCACCCTTCAGACCCTCTTTTATCTTTTCAACGAGAAATGGAGTCCTTGCTGCCCCAACGGTCACAGCACAGGTCGGACAGTATGTGACTGGTGATCTTCCGATCTCCTCATCATCTTTATCACGGAACGAGACGAACACACCAAGTCCCTCTCTTCTTATGAGGGTGCGCCCGCCCATCTCATTGATCGTCGTAAGCGCGATCACCGCAGGGCTTATAACCCTTCCATACCCGTACAGATCAGCGACCCGTTCGATATCCTCTTTCGTGTTGGTCCCCTCTCGCTTTAGATCTTCGGCTATATCAGATGGTATCAGACCTGCGTCGATCTCGGCTGCGAGCACTGCAGGCGACCATACGACATCAAAACCCTCGCCGATTACATCACCCTCATCATCAAGAATTTTTGCTAATATGCCGTTTGGGCGCTCGTAAGCAGTGATCGCCCCACCGCTTTCGCAGACCTCCTCTGCGACTGCATGGCATATCCCGCATGCGCCTTCCACGGGCTTTATGGTCCCTTTGAGGCGTTTTTTGAGTTTTTCTTTGAAGATGTGGTCACCTCTTTTTATATGCGTGCTGACAACGTAAATAACGGTGTTGGATACATAAGGGTTGTGACGGATCGGAAATGAGACAATACTTCTCGCGTCTCAGAGAATGGTTCAACATCGGGATGTATCGATATCGTACTTGCTCAAGTAACGTGTGAATCACCCACCCACTTGCTCTAATTCGCGCAACACAGAGACCAAAAATTATAAATAGTTCTTTGTAATTTATTTTGTTTATGCATGACATTATACTATAAAATATAACATCTCTGGATATAGAACGTATCAACTTCAACAACAA
>DTYY01000343.1 GCA_012961645.1 Methanosarcinales archaeon
ATAAAGAGCGGAAATCATTTTTGTCTGGAGGATGAGGGTATGCAACAATTGATGTACTGAACCGTGTCGCCAGCCGCTATACTTTCGCTCATGGTTCTATATCTTCGATGTTCTCATATCAATCTTATCCGAGTTTGGTGTTTTGCAGATATGCACCCGGCCGCTCAGCCGTACCAAACCCGCAAAACGCGAACGAAGTGATCAACTCTTCTGCTTTCATGATGTCGATCACGCCGCACAGACGAACTCATCCGATCTTTTCGACATTGCTTGATCTGCAGGATGGACACTTCACGCGTTTTCCGATCCCTTTGAAGATGTTATGACAGTCTATACATTCGTATTTTCTTGAGGTAAGCGAATCCACATCGACTGTGGCATCACAGACATAACACATCTCATTAACCTCCTTTCCGTATCATCAAACATTCTCATAGCAACTTCACATTGCTTGATTTACAGGATGGACACGTCACGTGCTTTCCTATCCCTCTGAACTTCTTGTGACAGTCCATGCATTCATACTCATCAGGTGCAAGCGTTTCCATATCGATACCAGTAACATCACCAACACTGCACATAACAGATCACCTCCTTCCAGTCTACGTCTTGCTTATTGCCAGGAATACTTAAAACTTACTGGAACATGGCGTATTCATAGCTCCCCCTCACTCAAATCCAACATTTGAACGGCGGTGATGTCGTAGCATGGCATTACGGCGGAACCGGGTCTGCACAAAAGACCTCGTACTGTACGGCTTCCCGCATCTCGCGAAAACGAACGCTTCTGTATACTCTGGGTTTTTTTGCGCGTTTAGGCTCTTCAATCGTCAATCCATCTCTTTCGACCACATATCTGACAACTTCGAGTGTTTCGGTGTTGTACCATAGACCGGTACTGTCAACGCAAGCCCATATATCACGGTCTCTCTCTTCGATTCTCTTCACCTCACCGATCGTACCCGTACCGGTATATTGAACTATGCTGCCAACAGCAATATCTCCATCCATACGATACCTACATCCTCGAGATTCGCATATCAATCTTGCTGAGATCGATGTTTTGCAGCCTCACGCCACCTGCAACCCCGATGACCTGCATCCCATCGAACTCGTCACCGCCGCACAAAACATCCTGTTCTGGATGCGTTCCAGGCACGATATCGCAACTGATGGTGGTCTTCTCGCCTGCAGAGACGACGATCCTGAGTCTGCCAGATGCGGGGTGGTCCTTCGGAAGGACGATCAGCGGAGATCCGATCTCCCTCACAAGATACAGCATGCATCTGATCCCATTGATCATCCGCTCATCCGTGCCAAAACCGGACGCAACGAAGAGATCATCCTCTTCTGTGGAGAGTACAACCTCTTCTTCTTCGGTTTCGATGAACCACTGACCAACACCTGCTTTCACGATTCCGACCACGCCCTCTTTCCCGCAGAGGTAGAGGATCTCATCAAAACCGATCTCGATCGTCTCGCCAGGATCAGTTGATCTTCTTGACATTGCCTGATTTGCATGCAGGGCACTTGACTTTCCTTCCGATTCCTTTGAACTTGTTGTTGCAGTCCAGACACTCATACTCACTCGCAGTGAGTGTTTTCACGTCGATAGCGGTAACATCACCAACACTACACATGATTTTTTTGCCTCCTTTTGGTTTGTATATTGCTGAAGTGTTCTTCTACTTAATACCCCACGTTCGCCCAAAGCTCACACGCTCATAGCATCGCGTTCTCCATCGGTATCAAAATCACCCCGGGTAACCGCCCGGGCATCTGCGCGAGTTTTTACGCCCCACAGTCGAAGGGTTAATCAGTGATATGATCTAAATGGATTTTGTCATGTTTCCGAAAACACGGATGCGCAGGCTCCGGCAGCCTGGAATACAAAATCTCGTGGCTGAGACCAGGCTTTTCGCAGATGACCTGATCTGCCCGATCTTTGTGGACGAAACCATCGAAAAACCCGCAGAGATCGGGTCCATGCCAGATCAATACCGGTTCCCACTGGATATGGTTGCGGATGAGGCAAAGGAGATCGAGGATCTCGGAATTCCGGCAGTTCTCCTCTTCGGGATACCCGAAACAAAGGACGAGGTGGGGACCAGCGCTTATGACGACGAAGGCGTCATCCAGCAGGCGATACAAAATATCCGTTCCGTGACAGACGATATGCTCATCATAACCGATGTCTGTCTGTGCGAGTACACAACACACGGGCACTGCGGCATCATCGATTATGATGCAAAGATCGTGCTCAATGATCAGACACTGCCCATTCTCGGGAAGGTCGCGGCAAGCCATGCCCGGGCAGGCGCCGATATCGTTGCACCGTCTGGCATGATGGATGGTAT
>DTYY01000344.1 GCA_012961645.1 Methanosarcinales archaeon
CCTGCGAGTCATGATCCGGATGTATCTGGTTGTTATCTATGAGATCGTTGCCATAGACCTTGTTGCCGTCGGTTGTGATCCATGTGTCATCCAGGTATATGCCGTAGTTGTCGTTGTACCTGATCGAGTTGTTGTGTATCACGTTATCAGTACCTGAACAGTATATGCCGTATCCTTCTTCACCACCGCCCCAGGCTGTGTTGTCTGTGATGGTGTTGCATCTCACGTCACAGTTGCTGCCCATCAGTTCGATGCCATAGCCGTTCTGTTCAATGGTGTTGTTCGATATGGTAATATGGTGGCTATCAAGAATTGGCATGTTAGCCATGTACACATCTATCCCGTAGTCATCGTTGTCGTGCGCGTAGTTGCTATCAATGACCACATAGTTGGAATTCACCACTTTTATGCCCTTCATGCCGTTGTCCATGACCTCGTTTTCATAGACCTCTACGCCCGGACCAGCAACGTTGTCGAAGAGTATACCGTTTACCTCACAGTCATGGACGGTGCAACGTCTTATGACGAAAGGTATGTTCGTGTTCTCGATTGTGATACCAGTGCCTGCGCAGTTTGTTATGTCCAGGTCCTGGATGTACCAGACACCACCTGTGTAAACAACATTGCCCGCGGGCAACCCGATATTGTTAAAGTCGTTGTTTGAGCTTACAACGATGACATTCCCGACCTGATATTCCTCTGTTCTTTCGTTGTTAAACTCGTTGTCTTCGGTTATGACACTGTTGCAGTCAGCCACGACTCTGAATTCGCGGCATCCCTCTGCGAGGCTCACACTGAAACTTGCAGTGGTACTCGCACCTGCGGCAAGTGACGGGACGGAAAATATGCTGCCGGCAGGGACACCATCGACATACAGACGCACACCAAACGCTCCTGCATTCGAACCGCCCTGATTCTCCACCGTTGCCGTTACCGTATGAGATGTGGACGGTCGCATTGCGGGTGGGAATTGGATGTCGGGTACGAGGAGGTCGGGTTTGTCTGATGGTCCCCGGATGATGAGCGCTTCGGCGAATGCCCGCTCGTAGAGGGGATTATCGTCATGGTACGTGAGATACTGACTGGTGCCACTCACAAAACCGGTGTTTATGTTGGTCCATCTGAGCATGACCTCATTGTATCCGCCACCATGGCTCTCTGTGATATCGGCTGGTCCGATGTCGTTGTTGTTGAGCTTGGTGGTCCCATTGATCACATGGGGCCAGCCCAGTGAGTACAGTTTCACCCTGCTCACCGGTGTCACGTATGTGCCGTCGAAATATTTGGAGGCGTCGAGGTGGTCGGTCGGACCGTCACAGTCGCTGCCTTTTTCCAGATATAATCCTCCTTCATTGATCCAGTATGTTATCTGCGGCATGTCCTGATTCTCGTACACAACCAGAAGGGCGATTAGATATATCCTGCCGTCCCACCCTCCCCGGTAGCAATCCGGACACGCATCGGTCTTCACAGTTATCGTGTTCTGTCCTGGGTTTATGTATGGGGTTGCATTGAAACTGATGAACTGGACGCCGCAGCCCACAGTATAGTCGTGCATGTTCACCAGGTCCAGACCGCCATTCCAGCCTATGTTGGTGTCATTTCCGAGCACATCACATCGCCAGGGCTGGCATGGAAGACAACCGGTTGCAGTGGGGCATGGGTCACATGCTTTATATGTGCTGGTGGTGTATGTCCCGATGCCTGTATTCGCAATAGTTATGTTGTAGTATCCGCCTTTACCCGGACTGCCCTGCCAGACTCCGGTGTAGATCTTTGCATATTTTATTCCGGAAGGCACGTTGATAAAGGTCTTTTGCATCTCATTGCCCACTGACGAGTAGCCTTGCTGCTCGAAGTAAATGTCTCCGTTGATCGTGCCATATAATTCGGTGTCACATGGGCATCCGGCGCCGGGATCCCCTGCTGCGCTGACTGATGTGGCGGACGCTGCTAACGCTACCACCAACAACATCATCGTCACCATTCTTAATTCACTCATATATTATCTACCTACTATTCCCATGTTCTCGGCATAGCCGAACCGATACCAACCGCAAGAAGCGGTATCATCCTCCCAATATGCGCGTTTTTCTTGTTCACTTGCATGGATCACCCCTTTTTGTTTTTTACGGGGCAAGACGCATAATAACGCCACGTCTCGTTTGCATCAATAATACTATGATTGTATATCATAGCAATTGATAGCATGAACATCGAATTTATGCTATATAAACATTATGGTTTGGATGGCGCGTATGAATGATGTAAGATTTTTGATTGCTGTATACACAAAAATCGAAACGCGGCAAACCCGCCCACCCTTCATCATGCTCGGCACCAGCATAACTACTACGCTTTTTTTATCGGCAGAATCAAAATCAGCATCACCTACAAACAATGACACAAGCCCTTACTCACGCTATGGTTTCAGAGGTTTGAAAAAAGCTCAATCTGTGGCGCTGTGAAACATAACTCCTCTGTTCCATCCAGTATCCGAGACACACAAGAAGCAGCAGCACAGACCACACAGCACCCTTCATGAGCCATTCCGTGAGCGAGAACATGCCAGCCCCGCCGCCTCCACCAAATGTGAGGAATTCTTTCATTCCCTGCATGACTCTGCCTGTAATCGGCTCGGTGAACTCACCGCCTGTCGGGTTACTGCCTCCTCTGATTCCTCTGGGTCCGGTCTGATTCCCAAATCCACCCTCTTCGATCATGACATACTTGGTCATGGCGTTGTTATCGGTCTCAACCTCAGTCCAGTCCTCGCCTGACAGCACATCAGCAGCAGCCGTGAGGTTGTATACGTGACCAAGCATCTTCGGAGTCCAGTTGTAGAGGTGAAGCGTTGTGGAATTGCCCGCGGGGAGATCGAGGTGCGGGATTCTGATCATCTGCTTTCCGTCGATGTAGAATGTTGCATTGAAGTCATGGGCATCGCTTCTTCCATCGTTTCTGATGGTTACGTTAATCGTTTGGTGCGCGCCGACCACGGTGCTGGCTGGGGCTGTGAGGTTGATTATGTTTAGGTCGGGGGGGTAGCGGAGGAACAGAAAAGCACGTGATGACATCATACTGTCGCCGCTTATGTACTGTAGTCTGGCCGTGTTATCTCTTGTGATTAGATGTTCGGTTACAGAACGATTATTGATACCAATATCAGCATCCCAAGCGCTTTCCCACTCTATTCCATTGAAGCGAACTGCATTTACATCACCCTCACCGCCGGGAACAACCGTCCACAGCGTCGCATTCGTCATATCCTCGTCCTCTACTTCGCCCTCGAACACCGCGGTTGTAACCATATCTACGATGTCCAGCGCATTGGCATCCCCGTATATCACATCCCCACCTTCATTGATCCAGTAGTTGGTCAGCACCCCATCATCACTCTTATGTATAACTAAAAGACCGACGCCAAATATTCCACACGCATAGGGATTAAGATAATTTGGATCAGAGTCATATTTATTTTTGAAAGGGCGCCTATCCACAATCACCGTATTATCGGGTTTGACAGCGTCCGATGGAATCTCATAGGTATAGGTTCCCCACGCAACATCCCAGTCGGTGGCATGAGGATAGTCCAAATATCTTCTATCTTCGCTTATCCAGCCATTATTAAACTTCACATTTACCTCGGCAGGAACCGGAACATTCTTGCTCTCATTTATGCTGTACACTTTAGACCATGTCCAGTACAGATAGAGTCTTGCCAGTTTTATATCATTTTCTTTTATATTTTCTGGAATAACATCCTCGAAATTCACCACATAATCATTCCACGCATCCTCCTCCAGCCCTCCACTCCTGTATATACTATCCCCTATCGTATAATCGATGTTGCCATAAACCCAGTCAGTTTCATAAAGATACAACCTATCACCGGTGTAGTTTGTATGGGAATAAACCGTTAAATCGCCCGAACCTTTATTGTTACTCTCATCCAACTCCTTTACGACGTCTTCCGGATCTGCGACTATTCGGATGGTATAGTCTATGTCATCTGGCGGATCCACCTCAGGCGTCTTCCATGGAAAAACATATTCTTCGTTTGGTGCGAGACTGATCGCATTATTGATGGTTGTATTGTACTCGAACGATGTTTCGTTTGTTGCGTTCACATAAAGTGTCACATTAAACTTCCCTGTGCGCAGACTTCCAATGTTTTCGATAATTCCGATGTTGCATGTGTCGCCCATGATAGGTGCATACGGAGATGCAGTCAGGTGTTTGCTGACATCGATGTCCGCACCCATCCTTATCGTCTCATTGTTGTTATTCTCATCAAGTTCAGTGACATTATTATCAGGATCAACGGTGACCGTCAAATCGTACGGTTCCCTGTACTCAGTCCACGGCATCTCAACATGCTCGCGATCGAATCGACCGAGATACTCGATCTGTTCATCCGAAACATTGCCCCAGTCGTATTCATCGATATCGATCCATGCATTATGACCGTTGATATAGATCTTGTCTCCATCGACCCATGGACTCCATCCACAAAACTCCCCCCTGCTGTAAATCTTCAGAGGATGGCTCCGGGGTTTCTCCCTTACCTCCACCCAACCATCTCTGGCATCGATATAATCAAAATGGACCCGTATGCTGGAAGCACCCGACGCTTTTTTCGGACTGAACCAGCCACACCTCGTGATATGGCAGGTCTCAGTCTCACTCGCCTCAAATCTCACTGTGACGTCGGGCGCTCCGCATATACCACCGATCTCTCTGATGGTGACTGCTAACGTATCTTGCAGTAATCCGCCGATGGTGAAATCCGGATAGCTCATCATTATTTTCCTTTTGATCTCGTTATTGCTCTCGTTCATCTCATCGATCTCATCGGTGGGATCAACGATGGCGATGACATGATATTCAGGTGAGCCGGAGATGGTGATATCGTTCCAGGTTGTATTGACAGTCACATTCTCACCTGGCGCAAGCGTGAGATTCGTGTGTTTGAGTAATCTAATGTATCTGACCCTATCGCCAAGATCGGTGATCAGGTCGGAATCAGGCATCTCCGTCATATCTTCGCATATCATGGTCTCTGCCCACAGGTCAAACGCAAAACTCGCATTTCTGGACCCATTGTTTGCGACAACTGCCGTAATATCTACGTCATCTCCATCCACCGGATGCTCAGGGGTGATGTTCAACCCGACAATAACCGGATCTCTTGAAGCATTCACAACAAACGACGTACCAAGTTCGTTGTTCAATTCGTTTATCTCGGTTATCTCATCCTCTTTGTCCAGTGTAATAGTGATGGTACGATCTCCGGTGTATGCATCCCAAGCCACCGTGATATCCTTTGACTCGTTCCATGTTTTGCTGGCATTAAGCGTTATGCCCTCTTTGAGAAGCTCTCTTTCGGTTGTATATCTGTCTAAATCAAAAGTTGCTCTGCACGTATAGATGTAAGCTGTTTCTCCGGGCACCCGAAGATACACGTCCTTTAGAAGATTGCCGGATCGGTAGGATTTGATCCATAGCTGCTCATCGTGTTCATCGCGAACCGATATCACACCCGTTCTTGGATCACCTGTGGATGGATCACTGAGGGTTATCTCATTAAAATGGAGCTCTATCGTGTCCATGCCCGGACGATGGATTATCGTCAAATTCTCGTAATCTTGAAGCTTCTCCTCTCCCGGAATCAGGGCTGCATCATATTGAAAGCCTGATAAAGTCGCATCTGGCGGTATCGGCAGATACGAGAGCGAGCGGTTGAGATTATAATGATAGCTGTAGGTGCGGTTCTCCTCCTCATAGTCAACAAGGCTCACATTCGCGGTTCCGCTCCTGAGTCCGATGTTTGCCTCCTCTGCGGTTATATCTGTGGTGTCAAGGTCTGAAAGATTGGTGCGCGCTGCAGTAACATCAGTAACAACGAAGTCGCGTGTCGGCTTTACACACATCATCCTTGATATGACATTATCTTCTCTGTGGTCCCTATCTTCAGGTGCCTGGTTTCCAGGGTCGATCACAGCCACGATCGTGAAGTTGCCTGCACTCACAGTCCGGTTCATCAAAATACTGTGTGAATCGCCCACATCCACATCAATTTCCCCAAAGAGCATCGAGGTTTCATTCTGATAAATCGGATAAAAGTAGATGTCAAACACCGGTTCGAAGCTATAACCCTGTGGAGTGATGAATATATTCGTAGTGTCCCCTTCCACCATGATCGAGCAGGACCTATAAGGTCTTGCCACCTCGCTACCGTTTCCATCGTACACTACCACATCGCCCATGGTCAGGCGTCTACCATATTCGGGATCACTAACAGGTGTGGTCACGTCGAGATATAAGCATTCTGCACCAGGATATGTTTTGTTTACCCACTTTCCTTCCAGCCAGCTATGCCCGCATCTCTTCGAAAAATGGTCTGGCATACAATCAAAGAAGAGTGCAGTACTGAAGTTTGCCGCAGACATCTCGCCAGAATTGTTCATCGTTGTGGTGATGATCACCTCGTCCTCATCATAAGGCTGAGCCGGTCCGTACAGCGGATCACCATGAAGCCCCATGCTCTCCCATGATATATCTCCTGAAAGCTCTGCACCGCAGACATACCGCGTCGATGCCGCGATGTTATCAGTCTCATTCGTCTCATTTATTCTGTTTCCGAAGTCTACCTCGACCTTTATCAGGTGGCTGCCCACCGTCGCACTCCAGTTTGTGGATCGAGAGATTGTTGATCCGTTTGCCAGATCATGTATCATCTCTTCTTTAATCGGGATATTATCGATGAGAAAACTCACATTGAAATCGCCTGCATCCTCTACACCGGTATTGGCGATATCAGCGGTCATTGTTATCATGTCGCCGTGCCTTATCGTGTCGTTCTCACCGATTTCGACACCGTTTTGCCAGAACGATAGATTTGAGACGGTTAGGTCTGCAGTCTGCACAGAGATGAACCTTGTCAGCCTGTTGTCAGACTCGTTGTACTCTGCAATACGATCATCCGGGTCAAGTGTTGCGGCGATGAGCCGTTCTCCAACCACAGACGGGTTCCAGTTAACCGATATATTTTTTTCTTCATCGATCCCGAGATTGTGTGTTGACATATTGATTGTGCCACCGGACAGATGATACACCTTGCTCACCCTCGCAGAAGCCCTGCCTGTCTCGGTGTTTGTTACCAAAATCGTGATGTTACTATCCAGCAACCAGTGCGTCCATCCATGGAAATCCTTATGATAGCATGCAATCTCCTTTCCACCACTATCATTGATGCAGACCCTGCATCCGTCTTCCACCCAAAGATCAAGATACAGCCTCATCGCAGTCGCATTTTCTCTCTTTATCGTCAGCTCTTCGTGCCCAGGCCCACTCTGCTCACCTGTATCCTCGATATGCCTCTCTCTCCAGTCACATATCTGCAGGACGACATTGCTCGCGTCCCTCATCCCCTCATTTGCGATCGTAACATTGATGCCCACAGACTCTCCTTTCTCCGGATTTGCGGGATGAAGATCAAGGCTTTCAAGCACCAGTTCCGGTGCATTCACGCGTATCTTCCATGTAGAAACATTGTTCGTCTCGTCAATCTCGCATATCTTTTCTTCCGGGTCTAACACCACGATTAAATCATGGTCGCCTGGAATATGGATATCGTCCCATCCGATTTCCGCATATTCTGTTCCGCCACCAGCATCAAATACGATGCGATAACTCCCTATTTCGTGCTCTTTATCGGTTCCATCGATATAAAATCTCGTAACAACGCTATCACCCTGATTCGCAAGGTTCTTTATGATCACAGTGGCGTTCAGGACAACATCATCATAAAGACTCAATTCCAGTGGATCACAAGTGGTGCCATTGACAGAGAAGGAAAGATTCGTCACAACAAAATCACGAGATGGATGTACGCGCAGGTACTGCTCGAAAAAGTTGTTTGTTTCATTCTCCTCCCGGTTCGTGTTCTCAAGCGGGTCGATCGTTACATTTATTGTGTAATTACTCCTCCATTCGTCCCCGATGTCTCGAATGCTTGCATTCCATGGCACCGTGATATTCATGGAGTTGCCAGCCCCGAGACCTCTGATATGGGTCGTATTGATCAATTCGACACGAGTTTCTTCCAGATACTCGCCCGTGTAGGTGTATATCTCGCTAAAGTTCACGTTGAACGCTTTCGCATCCATCCTGCCCAGATTTTCGATGGTTGCACTTACCCACACACGATCACCATCCATTACCACTGACTTTGTCGACAGGTTCGTGACTGCGAGATCGGCTCCGCCGACATACACGCTCCCACTCTCTTTTCTTTTGTCCTCCACACTTGCGAGAATCGTGTAGTTCTTACCGGGTTTAAGCGGAAAACCTGTATCCCATTCGGTGGCAAAAAGCCCGGATTCACCTGCATTCAAGGTGACAGTTCTGTTGTCGAGCCGAACCTGGTATCTGTCGATTGAAACGATGACATGACCAGGAGTAGCACCGCGGAAGTAGGGCATTATGTTTATTTTACTATCAGTGCCATTTGCCCAGTCAGTCCAGACATCATTCCAGCGCCTCCAGTGGTTTGTCTCATCATAACCAATAGTATTATAATAATTAATTTTAGATGTCTTTACATACTGACCTCCATATTCTTCTCTACATTTAACATAAAAACCGACCGGATGTTGTTGACCATGGCTATCAGTGACAGAACCATCGACTGTGCCATTAAACTCTATCTCGATGCAATCAAAATGAAATCTTGCCGGGACTTCCGGCGGTAACTGCGGTAATGGTATTGTCAGTGGCCGAGTCCAATCAGCTTCTCCAGATATCGATTCATTGCTCTGCATATAAAACCATACCGTGCTGTTTGCATCCGCACCCCCGTTGTTCCTGATCTCTGCAGTCGCACTGACCATGTCGCCACTATTCGGCTCTGCCGGAACGAGCGTGATGTTTGTTATATCCAGATCGAGTGGAGTTACGTGGAGCGTGCAGTTCTTCACGTTATTCCCTGTATCGCCTCTGAAGAGGATGGTATCATGAAGATGCCTGGTATTGCCATCCCCTATAGGAGGATCGATCTCGTCCAGCTCGTTGTCAGGATTGACCACTGCTGCCATCGTATGGCATCCACCTGCCACATCCACGTCCCATCTCATCGAAACGGTCCTGGTCTCGTCAACTCCCAGGTAGACATTATCGATCGTTCCGATTCTTTTAAACCGCTCTCCACAGGTTCCGGCAAAATCGGTCCAGTTGACAAAGAACGCGACGCTCACGTTCCCGCCGGTATGTGATACGTTGCTGTTACCTATACTTGTGGTTATATCAACGCTATCCTCCCTTTCTATCGATTGCGGCTCAACACTTACACCCTCAACAGAGAAGTCATATCTTGCGTCCACATCCACGTGTGAACTGTTCAGTCTATCGTTGGTTTCATTACTATCAGCCCCACCGTATGGAGTACTCACGTTCACATTTATTATATGGTATCCGGTTTCTTTTGGACTCCATATCGCAGAAATACTCGTCGTTTCGCCACCATTCAGGCGATCGATATGGATCTCGCTAAAAATGATTCCGCTTTTGTTCACATCGTGATAGTCTAAGCAGGTGCCATCCAGGAACGTAACCGTGATATTGGTCGCATCGATGGCGCCGAGGTTTGCTATCGTAGCGGTGACATTCACATCCAGACCCAGATAATAATCTTCACCCTCGGGTATCTCTATTTCGATCCCTGTCACTGCAAGATCGGTGCCGTTGACGACCACACCTTCGGTCAGCGTGTTATTTGTTTCATCTGTCTCAACAGAGCGATTACGCGGGTCAACCATGACTGTGATATTGTGATCGCCTGCACCGCCATAGGCTGCACCTGTGAGCCATGATGCGTTGATGGTCTTTGATTCAGTGGCGTTTAATATCACTGGTTCTTCTGCGATGAGCGCTTCGTATCCATCTATTGTGAAATTGCACTGATACGACCCCATACCCGGGATATAAGGCAATTCTACCCTGACCGTTATATTTTCACCATATACCCAATCTGTCCATACATTTATATAATCTTCAATGGATCTCA
>DTYY01000345.1 GCA_012961645.1 Methanosarcinales archaeon
AGTGATTAATACGATGGATACCGACATAAACATGATGGTCGGGGTATTTACGATTGCGAAGTGGGAGTTATTGCGCTCGAGACTCGATCTGAGCACCAGATCGCTGCTCGCTGCGGGCGGTTTCGTCATTGCGATAGCAGTGATCGCTACGTTCGCATCGCAGAGCAACATGGGCAGCGGTTTGTACACCATCACGCTTGATGACGCAGGTCTGGCACAGATTCTTGAATGTGACGATCGGTTCAACATCCTGCTGCTGGACTCTGACGGTGCCAGAGAGGCGTACCTGAACAGAGACGCCGATATTTTGATCATTGGCGGAAATGTGTATGCCCATGATACTGAAAAATCGATGGCAGCTCTGGACGCGCTGAAGAGCACGATGAAACTGCACAGGGAGGCTACGCTCTCGTCGTACACGGACCTGAACAACGCATTTCCGGTCTGGATCACGATCCATCATCTCGAGCGTGAGCAGAGATTTCAGGTGCTTGCAACCACGCGGCCAGGCTCAGAGTCAGACTCTGGGGGCGGTGCAGCCAGTAACGCAGGATCAGGGCACGGGCGTGAAACAGCGGGTGGAGGGGATGGCGAGCAGGCGTATGGGTCTGGAGAAGAGGCGATCATCAGGGAACTTGCGCGATCGGGCAGCGCCGATCCCGCTGAAACGGATATAGAGAGCCTTGCACCGCCGGCTGATATGCAGGAGTACAGGCAGATGACGAGGTGCAATTTCCTTGAGAAGCAGACGATCGCAACACCATCGAACATCGATCCACCGATCCCGTTCACCTCGGTCATCTTTGCGTTTGTATTCATGTTTCCAATGTATTTGTCGCCCAGTTCTATTCTGCGAGCGTCATGAACGAACGCACCAACCGCAGCGGCGAGTTTCTGCTAACATCGCCGCTCACAAAGCGCGAGATCGTCGCTGGCAAGACGCTCCCATATCTGATCACCACCATCGGGATCATGTTTGTGCTGGCTATCTACCTCAAATGCACACTCGGATCAGCCTCGCCATCCGAGATTGCGAAAAGCGGCATCATAATTATCTCCATCATGCTTCCTGTCGTTTCACTGTTTTTATCGTTCTCACTCTTCTCTTCGATACTCGCGAGAAGTTTTAAGGAACTGACATTCGTCAGTGTATTTTTTTCTACGGTTGTATCAGGTTATCTCTTCTTTCCTGCGATGTTTGCACATATTCATGCGATCGCTCTGATCTCTCCAATGACGCTGATCGTAAAGGTCCTGACCGGAACAGAGATAAGCTTAAACGAGTACCTGTTCTCAACAGTTCCGTTTTACTCTGTCTCAATCGCAACATTTGGATTTGCTACGCTCATATTCAGAGAAGAGGATTTGTTCACCCAGAAAACCGTGAAAAAGAAGATCATCGACTGCATCGAACTGTTTCTGCGCAAGCGATCGTATCTGTTTCTGCTGACCCTCATCTTCGTCCCTTTCGCTTACATGTTTGAATTGATGTCGATTGTGCTATTATTTAACATCCCGCTCCCGTATTCGATCGTCGCGATGGTCGGAATATCTGCATTGATCGAGGAGGTGCTCAAGTCTGCCGGGATCTATACGCTCTCTCTGAAGGGGTATAACGGGAAACAGGCGATCTTTCTGGCAATCCTCGCAGGTTCCGGCTTCTTTGTCGGGGAGAAGTTGATGATGCTCGTCACCGTAGCCTCGATTGCGGATTCGGTCTTTGGCTCAGTCCTTTCTATGGGCTCGCTCCTTCTTTATCCGCTGCTGCTGCACATCGGATGCGGAGCAATCGTCTCAATCGGGCTTAGATACAAGCGTTATTCTGTGTGCCTGCTTGCGGCAACTGCTGTGCATTGCGCGTACAATCTTTTCCTGCTGCGGGGTGTCATCTTTGCATAATATCCTTTCGATTGCAAAAAAAGATCTCAAAGGTCTTTTCAGCGAGAAAACACTGATTCTCACCATCTTTATCCAGTTGTTCATCGCTCTATTCTCTTCCTTCCTCGTGGTCGGTCTCACGTCCTTCTATGATCCGGGCTCTCTCTCCGAGTCCGACCTTAAAAGCGCAAATCTCGGGCTTGCACACCGTTCAGAGATCATACTTAACGGCAGCACCGACGGTGCCAGCTACACCATCGCCAGAGGAACAGAGCAATCTGTCACTGAAACCCTGCTGTACCGCCTGATCGAAGCAGGAAAGCTGTCCAAGGTACCATATCCTGATTATTCCACAGCTGGAAGTGATTTTTACAGATGCAAGATCGATGGGATCCTTCTTATCCCGAATACCACGATTGATGGGAGCGATCTCATCGAGATCCACATTTATCTCCCGAAAACTGATCTCAAAGCAACCATACTGATGTTGCAATTGAAAGAACCGCTTGAGCGGTTCGAACAGCACGTGCGAGATATAAGAACGACGAGACTTCCAGGCTACACACCGATCGATCTGAAATATCCTGAAAAACCATCGAATCATTATTTTGAGTTCATCTATGTCGTCTTGATACCGTTACTTATATTTACTCCGGCATTCATCTCTGGCGGTCTGATCATCGACTTCATCACCGAGGAATTCGAACAGAAAACGATCGATCTGCTTCTTGTATCACCAGTGACCTTCTCTGACATCCTTAATGGGAAGATACTCGTGGCGACAGCGATTGCACCGGTGCAGGCATCTGTGTGGATTGTACTACTATCGCTAAACCGAATATCTGTGCAGAATCCAGCGATGATTCTGATTATGGTCACCGCAGTGACTTTTATTCTTGTTTTAACAGGCGCGTTTGTCTCAATCACACTCAAGAATCGGGGAACCTCACAATTGTTCTATTCGCTGATTCTGATCATGCTCTTTCTTCTCTGCTACATCTTTCAAAACTCGCCGATGAACCTTGTGACAAAGCTTGCGATCGACAGCATGGAGGGCAGCGCATATCTCGCCGTCTATCTGCTGATCGCGTCCTTCCTTTATGCGGTGCTGCGCCACCTCATGCGATATCAGTCGAGGTATCGATCTGGATACCGTCGCCGATCCTGAACTTGAGCATCTCTGTGACCGGCGACCGCCCGCGGATCTTCGGGATGGTGAGTCTGCTCGTGACCTCGTCAGAACCGCGGTACAGTTCGACATCAAAGACCGCGTCGCACGAGTTGATGACCTGGTTTTCGAGCGAACGGTCATGCGTCTCCTTCAACCCGTACAGATACGTCAGCCCGTTCGTTTCTTTGGTCGTTTCATAAATGACGTTCATAAGTTTCTTGATCTCTCCTGCATTGATGTTCAGACCAAGAAAAAATGAAATCGTGTCGACTATGATGTTTATGTCTCCAATTTCTTCTTTGATCTGGATATCCTGGAGATTGTTTATCATAAATTCAGTGATCTGCTTATCCACGTATTCATTACCCACATTGTCTACCAGATCACCTTGCGCAGTGATATAATATTCGCTATATACATCAACAAATTGTATATTTGATGTATCGTAACCCATATTCTGCACGTCCCATGCAACATACCTTGGTCTCCTGCCAGTGACGGTATAATAAGTCTTGCGCGCCTGCGTAAACTGATACAGAAACACCTCCGACATTGATTTCGAGTCTACTGACATGTATACGACCGAACCAGCCGGAAGTCCTCCCTCGAGATTGCGATCCAGGACGGCAATTCCTGTGGATTTGATGCCTGGAGCGTGAGCTGCCACTCCGGCATCGACGGGCGTTTCAATTGTGGCTGCAGTGGGCGTTTTTGCCATCCTGGCTTGTGCACTCTTCACCAGTACACTTCGCAATCCCGGCATCTCATTGTTCTCTCCTACACAGATGACTTTTGTTCCTCATCCTACTAAAACATTATTATCATTATCATGTCATCTCTGATTCTGCGCCAGGGAACACAATATTATTAATGGATAACATACAATGTATAGATTAGCACAGCATCACACGATGTAGGTTGATCAAATGGAAAATGAACAGGAATTGATGAGAATCGGGGTATCGCTTCCGGATAATCTGCTCACAAAATTTGATGACATCCTTGCAAAGCGTGGATACTCATCAAGATCGGAAGGAATCAGGGATGCAATCCGGAGTTATATCAGGTACTACGAATGGACAAGCGAGGTCAAAGGAGGCAGAGTCGGCGTCATATCGCTGACATACAACCACAACCAGCGCGGGCTTGTCGATGCGCTCGCCGATATTCAGCACAAACATCTGGATGTGATCAGATCGTCACTCCACATGCATGTGGATGAGGAGATGTGCCTTGAGGTCGTCGTGCTGCAGGGTGATGTGAGCGAGGTCAGGGATGTGGCAGAGGGGCTCATGGCGCTCAAAGGGGTGCAGCATCTGAAACTGACCACCGTTTCGACCGAAAAGTGATATCCGGCAAAAGTGAGACGGGCGTAAGGATGGACGAGTCGAGGCACTGGGCAGACGTCATCGCGGAGAATGTGGCTGCGACTCGGGAGAAGCACATCATCGCAACCGGGATCACGCCCTCTGGAAGTATCCATATCGGAAACCTGCGCGAGGTGCTGACCGCGGACGGTGCATACCGTGCACTCTGCGACGCCGGGGTTGATGCGGAACTGATCTACATAGGGGACACCTTCGATCCGCTCCGCAAGGTCTATCCGTTCCTTTCTGATGATTACGCCGAATATGTTGGCAAGCCTCTCTATGCCATACCATGTCCGTGCGGCAATTGCAAAAACTATGCCGATCATTACCTTATGCCGTTCCTCCGGTCTCTGAAGGAGCTGGACATCAGACCTGTGGTCTACCTGGCGCACGAACTCTATGAAAGCGGAGATTTTGTGCCTGCGACGATGAAAGCACTGCAGAACCGGGACAAAATCGCAGCAATCATCGAGGAAGTATCAAAACGGGCAGTTCCGGCTGACTGGAGTCCTTTCAATGTTCTTTGCGAATCATGCGGACGGATCACTGCAACGAAGGTCACAGGATTTGATGAACACCGCGAGACGGTCGATTACACCTGCGACTGCGGTTATGCGGGCAAGGTGCCTGTGAAAGGGAACGGGAAGCTGACATGGAGGGTTGACTGGGCTGCGCGATGGGGAATTCTCGGCGTAACGATCGAGCCGTTTGGCAAGGATCATGCAACAAGGGGCGGCTCGTACGACACAGGAACAAGAATCTCGAGAGAGATATATGGGTACGAGCCCCCATATCCTATCATCTACGAATGGATCCACCTGAAGGGGAAGGGTGCGATGTCCTCATCGACCGGAGTGACTGTCACGATCTCTGATATGCTGCAGGTCATGCCGCCAGAGGTGCTCAGGTACCTGATCATCAAAACAAAGCCTGAGAAACACATCGATTTTGACCCATCTCGCATCGTAGAACTGATCGATGAATACGACCGTGCAACAGGCAGAGCACGCGAACTATCCCAGACAGGAACGTCTCTTCGGTCAGACATCCCCTTCACACACATCGTGACCGCCCTACAGATC
>DTYY01000346.1 GCA_012961645.1 Methanosarcinales archaeon
AGGAGCGTCTAATAAGAAATCTGAAAAAAACTCATGGCTATGTGGTTATGGTCGGTGACGAGATCAACGATCTCCGTGCGATCACAGCCGCTGATTTCGGGGTGCTGACCCTGCAGCAGCACCGCGACAAATCCCGGAAACTACGTGAGTGTGCAGATATAATCATCGATGACCTATCCGAGCTTCCGCATATCATCAGAGAGCTGGAGATGTGAAGGCACGGACCCTGCTTTACAAAAGCAGGGCATCCCTTGTGTTCGCACATCAAGATCGTTTTACAAATTTCAATGAATTGATCGTTTCTGGCTTGCTTTCTGCCCGATGATACTACGATGGTTCTATATACTGCAACATTCGATTGGTAACACAAGTAATTACATGAGATCACGAACCCGAATCAAAATCTGTGGGAATACGAATCCTTATGATCTTAACCATGCCATATCGTGTGGGGCTGATGCTGTTGGATTTATAACAGACGTTCCTGTCAGATCACCAAGAAAGATCGATGCCAAGACCGCAAAACAGTTGATCGAGCAGGTGCCTGTCCTTGTGGATTCGGTGCTTGTCATCATGCCGAAGGATCTTGATTCTGCGATGACGCTTATAACAGAGACCGCCCCGACATGCGTACAGATTCACAACGATCTTCCGAATAACGAGCTTGCAATCATCGCAAAGACCGTTAAGCTGATCAAAACGATCGTAATTCCGAAAGACGCGTCATCAGAGATTGTTGATCCAGTCGTAAGCCGCATCAGAGAATTGACTGGAATTGCTGATGCGATACTCCTTGATACGGGCACCAGCTCGGGAAGCGGGGGGACCGGCACGGTGCACAACTGGCAGATCAGCGCAGAGATTGTGCGCCGCTGCAAAGTGCCCGTCATCCTTGCAGGCGGGCTTACGCCTGACAATGTGGCAGATGCGATATGGCATGTCCGCCCGTATGCGGTGGACACCGCGTCAGGAGTTGAGACTGGGGGAGCGCGCGATTCTGAGAGGGTGCGGCTGTTCATCAAACGGTGCATGGAGGCAGATATGGTGATTGATCATGACTGAGATCGTTGCAGCGATCGCAGCCGACCCGGTGAGAAATGCGATCCGTGCCCAGAGCGATGGCGCAGATATGATCGAGATCAGGATCGATTTGCTGGACCACCCATCCGTCACACAGCGCTCACCAGAAATGCTTTGCTCGCTCTTCGAGGAATTGAGGAGATCTGTGGGAATTCCGATCATTGCAACCAACCGCATGAGCACAGAGGGTGGTGGATTCACCGGGACTGAAGAGGAACGGATCAGGATCTTGCTTTCGGTGCTGGATATGGTTGATGCTGTCGATATCGAACTTTGTGCAGAGCCAGAATTCCGGGATATGGTCGTGCAGAGCGTTAAGACTGCGAAAAAACGCGTGATCATCTCGTATCACGATTTTTCGGCGACTCCCGAGATGGTAGAGATGCAAAAGATAATATCGGACTGCTTTGATGCCGGCGCTGATGTCGCAAAACTTGCCGCAACCCCGCATTCATACGCTGATGCGCTGCGCCTGCTCAGACTCACACTCGAGAACAGATCAAAACAGGTCTGCATCATCGGGATGGGCGAGTATGGTGCACATACAAGGGTGATCGCGCCGCTTTACGGGTCTGTGATCGCCTATGCATCAATCGGGGATGCAACAGCACCCGGACAGTTCAGTGTGAGCGAACTTACCGGGATGCTTCGGATGCTTTCGGTGCGCGGGCACACGAAACAATCATAACGATCTAACCGAGATACCGCTCTGCAGAGGTCGCTGCCAGCGCGCCATCACCCACAGCGGTTGCGACCTGCCGAAGCCCCGTGCTCCTGCAGTCACCCGCGGCAAATATGCCAGGAATCGAGGTCGCAAGGCTCTCGTCTGTGAGAATGAAGCCGTTTTCGTCCTTTTCGACATCTATGAATTCGGTATTCGGCGTGATGCCCACATACACAAAGACCCCGCCGACCGCAAGCTTCAGACGTTCTTCTGTCTTGACATTTCTGATCACCACTCCCTCGACGACATCCTTTCCGATGATCTCTTCGACCACCGAGTCCCAGACAAACTCAATCAATGGATTTTCAAACGCTCTTTCCTGCAAAATCTTTTCAGCTCGAAGTTCTGATCTCCTGTGAACGATGTAGACCTTATTTACGATCTTTGTCAGAAACAGAGCCTCAGTTATCGCAGAATTTCCACCACCCACCAGCAGGACGTCTTTACCTCTGAAAAAGAAACCGTCACAGGTTGCACAGAAGGATATGCCCTTCCCGATCAGTTCTTCCTCGCCTTTTACCCCGAGACGTCTCGGTTTTGATCCTGATGCGATGATGACTGATTTCGCTCTATAATCACGATCATGGGTTTTTACCGATTTATATTCACCTTCATCCGTTATCATGGTCACTTCGCCATCCTCGACCACAAGACCCAGCGCTCCTGCCTGTTCCTCGAATTTCTGCATCAGCTCTATTCCGCTGACCTTTTGAAATCCGGGATAATTTTCAACAAGGTCTGAAAGTACGATCTGCCCGCCTAAACCAAGCTTCTCCAGGAGTATGGTCTTTAAACGCGATCTTTGAGCATATATTCCTGCGGTGAGCCCTGCCGGACCACCACCGACGATGATGAGATCATAGACGTCCATGATTATAACCTATAAAAATAAAACGAAAAGTAGGCGAAAGCCTACTCATCTTCTTCTCTTGTACATGGCGTACATGGCAGTCAGCAGTAACATTGCCACTGCAAGCATTCCTCCGAAACCGGGTACCTTGTCGCCACCAGCTGGTGTCATCTCCACCTCTGGCGGTCTCTCTTCGGTTGGTGTTGCTGTTGCAACAGTCGGCGTCTCTTTCACCTCCTTTTCAGGAGGCCTTCCATGGCAGACTCCACACTCGGGCGCGGTAGCACTGATCCCGATATTTGAGAGCAGGTGTATGTTCACCGCATCGTGACAGTTGCCGCATTGCGGAATGATTATCTGCGTGCCTGATGGAATATGACACATCTCACATCCCACATTAATCGGTATGTGTAGATTATGCGGGATTTCGGTGACCGTTGCGTTCTGAGTGGTCCTGTGGCACCTGTAACAGCCGGTCGGGTCAGATAGCTCTCCGTGTATCGTTGCAGCATCGTCATACACGTGACATACCTGACATGTGATCGCCATACCTTCTGATTTCACAGGTACTACGATATCAGGCGCAGTCTTGTGACATTTCATGCAACTGTCCATACCCTCACCATGCACGGCAACGATCTCTCCGTGGCAGTGTGCGCACATAAGTTCCTCGCCTCCGAAAATATTGTAGTGCACTGCCTCGAGATCCTTGTGGCAGAATGTACAATCCTCTGTCCTGACCCTGCCGATATGCACCTCGTGTATCGGACCGAAGTGACATTTGATGCACTCTGGTATGCCAATCTCGAACGCCTCACCGTGACACGCCTCACAGGTCACCCTCCCAGCGTCCATTTTCTGCTTGTGGATGATGTGAGGATTCTCCTTATGGCAGTCTGCACAGTTGACATTCTCTGCTGTAAGCGTCAGTGATGCAAACTGGGTCTCGACCTCTGCACCATACGTTACCGCAGCAGTTAATGCAACCAAGATTACGACCGCCAGAAGAGCATTACAAGATTTACTTGTCATCTACTATCACATCCTTGTTCTGGTTCATGATATGAAATCAACATCCCTCCAATTATGTGCGGATGCATATATGTTTTTCTGCGCAACACTTAAATCCATTGAGACAGCATGGTTACGAACATGGCAAAATCACACGGCGAGCGAAGAAAAACCAGATACAAATTGAAGAAATCTTCGAGAAAGAGAGGGTTATCAGCAATCAGCAGGGCCATTGCCGAGTTTGAGACAGGGGATATGGTGCACATCGTCATCGATCCGAGTGTGCATAAAGGGATGCCGAATCCCAAGTTTCACGGGCGTACTGGTAAGGTCGTGGCACAGCGCGGTCGTGCATACATCCTGAGCGTGCGAGATGGCAGAGCCATGAAGGAAGTGATCGTGCATCCGCAGCACTTGAGCCCACAACGGTAAAACGGCAAAACAAAGGGAGATTTTGGCATGATTGTAAAGAAGGTCATCGGTGAGGATGGAGTAACAATATCCGAGGCAAAAGAGATACTGGATCGTGTTAAGGAAGATAGATCAGGGGAGGAACTTGGTTATGAACTCAGAAAAGCGATCCGTCACGTCGATACTTTCTCAAAGAAAGATGCCGAAAAATCACGGGACCTTGTGAATGATTTGTTAAATCTGGAGAAGATAAAGCCTGAGATTGCGATTAGAATTGCAGACATCCTTCCCAGGACGAGAGACGAACTCCGAAGTCTTTACGCCAAAGAACGGTACGTGCTCACCGCTGAGGATCTTGATCAGATACTGGATAAGGTAGCCGATTCGATATAAGGTGAAGAGATGGTAGAGGTGGTTCAATGCCATTTAGGGACAAGAGATCTGGAAAGGAGAAGTATGCCTGGGTGCTGGATTACCTTCCTTACGGCGATCCGAACGATTCCAGACCTGTATACCAGAAAAAACCGTCTATTCATGGAATAGGCGAGAATTACTACGTTCTGATGGAACTGGTCCCGAAAGAGGGGGTTGTGCCGCAGATCGGTGAACGTGTGTATATCGGGGACACAGAGCGCGATATGATCGATCATGTGAAGCGCAGGCTGGAATATGAACATCTGACAAACGGAGCAAAGAATGAACTCCATTATGTGCTCGAAAAGATCATCCTGAGAAATGAGACTAATTTCATCGGATTTATCAACGAAGCATATCCCATATCAACCAGACAGCACATGCTTGAGCTACTTCCAGGTATAGGAAAGAAACTGATGTGGACGATACTTGATGAGCGCAAAAAAGGCAAATTCACCAGTTTCAAGGACCTGACAGAGAGGGTGAAGGGGTTGCACAAACCAGAATCGGTCTTTGCGCGCCAGATCGAGAACGAACTGATCGGCACTGTCAAGTATAGGCTGTTCACGACCAAACCTCCTGAGCCTCGCAAGAAGCATGGTCGGAGGTAAAAGCATAATGATCGATGACCATGAGGATAAAGACCTGATCACATATTGCGGTCTATACTGCGGGGATTGCTTTGCCAACAAGGAAACGATCGCGGATCTGGCAAGGGATCTCCGGAAGGAATTGAGACAGGCAAAGTTCGACATTATCGCGGAATCTTTATCCGCCATCCCATTCTTCAAAGTATTTGAGGACTATGAGCAGTGCTATGAGGTGCTTGGCGCGATGTTGAAGTTTCGCTGCAAGCAAACCTGCAGGGGCGGCGGTGGTCCGCCTTTCTGTAAGATTCGGAAGTGTGCCCAGAAGAATGACATAGAAGGATGCTGGGAATGTGGTGAGTTCGAAACATGTAAAAAACTGGACTTCTTAAAGCCAGTTCACGGGGATGCTCATCTGAAAAATCTCAGAAAGATCAAGAAACAGGGAATTGACAGATTTTTTGAAGGGAATAGGTACTGGTACAACAAAATTAAGTGAACAGAGATTAAATGAGCAGGTTAACGAGTTCAGGTGAAAAATGTCATTCAGAGGCTTTATAGACCAGTTAAGAACCGATAAACTGCTTGCCGAGATTGAAGTGCCGGTGTCTCCAAAATACGATCTTTTGAGGATTGCCGGAGCTAAGAAGCCAGCTCTCTTTCGCAACGTGGGTGGTCACCAGGTCGCTGTAAACATCCTCTCATCCAGAGAGGCGCTATGCAGAGCACTGCATGTTAAAAAGGAGGATCTGGTGAGGTATCTTGCATCCGTCGCAGTGAATGAAACGATTGGAGAGATAAAACTTGTGGACGAGTCTCCGACAAAAGAGATCACAGAAAAACCTGATCTCTCAAAACTACCGATTATCACTCATTTTAAAAATGATCCCGCGCCTTACATCACCGCAGGCGTCCTCATAACCGAGATGGATGGGGTGGCGAACGCATCCATCCACCGCTTGATGGTCATCGGGAAGGATAAACTCGCAGCAAGACTCGTTGCACCGCGGCACACATACCTTCTGCACAAAAAAGCACTGGAGCGTGGAGAGGAACTCCCTGTTGCAATAGCGATTGGGCTTGACCCCACCGTCCTCTTTGCTGTCTCTACACGCGTGCCCGATGGTATGGAACTTTGTTATGCGTCCGCTCTCCTCGGAGAGCCGCTCGAGGTCTTCGAGTGCGAGAACGGGATAAAAGTGCCACACTGTGAGATCGTGCTCGAGGGATACATCGGGGATGAGAATTACAATTACCAATATATTTCCTTAGATATTGATGAAGGTCTA
>DTYY01000347.1 GCA_012961645.1 Methanosarcinales archaeon
CGGATATCATCTTTTTTGATGATTGCAACGACCGTGCTTCCCGCATGTGCATGAACCACGCAGATGACCGGCTCGCAGGTTAACATCGTCTCCAGAGGGCCTGTATCTAGCAGATCGCCTGTTATCCAGTCCGAACGCTTTATTCTGAAAGGGGGCACGATGGCAAGCGAGATGCAGTGATTCTCATCATAGAATAGCACTTTTCCGTGGTTCGATTTGATCTGATCGAATAAATGCATGCAATTCTCGTCGATAAAATCCCCAAAATCGAAATCAGATATCCTTGCGTTCATATTAAAATATATCGAGTGAAGAGTTCTGGATTGCGACCGTAGAGAACTCAATTCGTGCACGATGTCCTCAAAATTTTTCTTGTTCAACAGGTATGTGCCGCTGAATGTGATATTTTTTGATGCTTCTTCTTTCAGCGTCGAAAGTTCATTTTTAAGCGTTGTTATCTGCTTCTGGGATTGATTCAGAATCTCTTCGACTTCCTGTTTCCTTGTGAGCGCATCCTTTGTTTTTTCATCCTTTTTCTCCAATTTTATCTTTAATTTCTGATTTTCTGCGCTCAATTGTTCGATCTGCCGCTGCAAATCATCGATCCGAGATTTATGTGCCCTATCTTTCTTTCCAAATAGATCAAAGAGTTGTGCCATTGTTATTACCCTTTGAGTGTTTCAATACTGTTTGCGGTTATGACCCCGCCCTGATATCTGGCGGTGCTACCATATTCGGATTTGTACAATCAGCATCTTCTGGTAAACGAAAAAGCGTTTCTACGCAAGAAAGCCGATCAGATATTTGTAGAAAGTCCGCTCTTGAAACGTTTGTATGATTGAACCAGTGCTTCGATACCTGGAAGCGTGCGTCCTGCTAGGAAATCGATGCAAGCACCACCGCCTGTACTGACATGCGAGATCTTTGACTCGATGCCAAGTGCATGCGCCTCAGAAGCGATGTGACCGCCTCCGACGATCGAAAACTTCGATTTTGTCGCTGCCGTGAGGAGTTCTTTTGTTCCAAGCTCGAAAGCTTCATTTTCAAAGATCCCTGCAGGTCCGTTCATGATTACAGTCTGTGCATTCCTGATCTTCTCTGAAAACGAGATGATCGTCTCGAGCCCGATATCATTGATCGACAGATCGGTCGGCAGTTCGGATACAGACATCTCCACACGCTTGTTCGGATCGTTCTCACCGGCACCTGCGACATCGACAGGGAGTTCGATCTTGTTTCCGTATTTTGTGAGTAGTTTGTGTGCTCTCTCAATCTCAGAAGCGCAGCCTATCGATTTCATGAAATCGATGTTCTTCTTACCGAGATCGACGCCTTTTGCTGCCAGAAATACGTTTGCAACGAGCCCAGTGACGATGATTGATTCGACCTCGTCGTTTGCCGCAACGTTCTCGATTACATCGATCGAGTCGTTCGCTTTGATGCCACCAAGTACGAATACGGTTCCAATCTTTGAAAAACCTCTGCTAAGTGATTTGATTTCCTTTTCCATAAGCCTCCCAGCGACTGACGGCAAAACCGTGGTGAATCCGATGACAGATAGCTGCGAGCGATGCGAGACCGCAAACGCATCATTAACAAAGAGATCTGCATGTGGAGCAAGCCGCTTCACCATGATGGTGTTTGCATGTTCCTCGGGCGATCGGGACAGTCCCTCCTCTGAATAAAACCGGGTATTCTCAAGCAGGATAATGTCCCCACTATTCATGGATTCGATCGCGTTTATGGCGTGCGATCCGAATATATCATCCACATAAGTGACCGTCCGCCGGCACAGACGCTGCAACCGCTGTGCATGTATTTCCATCGTTGTAAAGTCCCTTTTACCAGGTCTACTCTGGTGTGCAAGCAGCACAACCTTTGAATCGATCAGATCGCCCAGAGTTGGTAAATGGCTCTTGAATCGGGCATCATCAAGGATTGATCCGTTCGGAGACATCGGAGAATTCAGATCAACTCTGACAAGCACGGTCTTTCCACTTGCAGACACATCATCAAGAGTGAGGTAATTCAGAAGCTTTTGTGTCATGCATAGATACTCTGCGCCGACTAATATTTAACGTTGCCAGCACACACCCCGGAGTCTGTCACTCGTCTCGCTTGTGTTGGTGTTGTCCTGAAAGCTCCTCCTCTGGTGTCTCAGTATCTGTCGCTACCACCTGGATTTTTGGATATCTGTAGACGTGTAAGGGTTTTGATTCGGGAGTCTGCATCAGTGTGGTGGTCCTGCTGTGGCTGTAGACTCCAGGTATATATGAAAGGTCCAGCCCCTCCAGCCTTTCCATGACCCCCGAATAGATCTGGTACCACTCGCCAAACCCGCATCCGGAGTTCCACGACATACCCTCTCTCTAATTCAAGCACCAAGTCATAGAGTTCCTGTGGCATCCACGGAGCCTTGAAATCGAACTGGTCGAAATCTCCCCATTCCTCCAAGGTGTTCAGAGGGGCAAGACCGTGCCGGATAGCAGTATCATATAGCTTTGTACGCGGATATGGGGTGAAGAAGGACAGCAGGATATCGATATGATCGAGCCTTTCCTGCTCACCATATACCGAGATCATCCTGTGGATAGCCTCGAAGATGCGCTTGACCTCTTCCATGGCATCCACGCCAGGGATTCCCACCATAAAGGATGAGCGCACATCGATATCGTGCTTCACGCACTGCCTGGTACACACCTCGATCTGCTCCACCTTTGCACCCTTGTTCATGGCGTCCAGTGCTGCCTGGTATCCACTTTCAGTGCCGATGAATACCTCAACGAAGCCAGCCCGCCTTGCCAGTGACCATAGATCATCGTCCAGTCTGGACAATTGCTCCATCCTACCGTTGACGCTGGTGAGCCGTACCCCAATATCCTTTTCAATGAGTTGCCTGCAGAGTTCCTTTACACGGCGTAGATTTGGGAAGAAGTCGCTATCCCGTATCATGAACGTATCGATATCATAGGTGGCTTTCAGGTGCTCAAGCTCATCCACCACTCTGGCAGGATCCAGTGCCGTCCAGCGCCGGTTGCAGAAGATTGGTTCTGAGCAGAAATCACAGGCTGATGCACAGCCCTGACTGATATAGTAGTCGATGCAGCGCTCTCCGAACTTGTAATCCTTGATGTGGCGCTCAACATCGATAAACTCGTAGGGAATGGGTGGAAACTTGTTCAGGTCGGTAAATTCCCGGTCCGGGTTGGTGATTATCCGCCCTCCGGATTTATAGGAGACGCCTCTCACGCCTTTCAGAGTCTTACTGGAGTGCAATCGCTCCACAACCTCCATGAATGTGAGTTCGCCCTGCCTCCTGACCACGATATCGATATCAGGGTTCGCAAGTGTCTGTTCCGGCTGAGTGGTTGGATGGTAACCGCCCCAGATCACAGGGAGGTCTGGATACTGTTCTTTCACGGCGGCTGACACATTCAACCCAATCCCTGATCTGGTAGCAGGTCATGCTGCTCACCCCAAGGCAGAGCGCGTCGCTGCAGGCTTCCAATATCAGGTCTGTGTAGCTGGCATCTACAACGGCATTGATGATCTTGACATCAAAGTCGTCCATGACCATCCGGGCTAATGCCAGCAGGGATAGGGGAACATTGACGAGGGGTACCTGTAGGGACGTGGTCTTCTTGTTGATGGTGGCTACCGAGTGCTTAACCGGCATGGGATTGAACAGGATGATGGTGGATGACATGGTACTGACATGGGGGGTGTGGGCATAAGCATTATGGACAGAGCGTGAGGTGGGGGAGAATAGATAAAAAAAAGGCAATAAAGACAGACTTGGTGATGGTCGGGTTGTTTTTAAAGCTTTCTCGAATTTATTGTCGATTATATGGCTCCGTTCGGCTGGTTTTAGATTTTGAACAGACAAAAAACATCAGTATCATCGATTTCGGACACCAACGCTTCAGGTTGACCACCTCAGTTGCCCACCGGATCATTGATATGAGCCTGCAACCAAACACCACCCCTGTGTTTGACACAATCGTCATCGCTCTCTGGCTGATGCTGCCGGCATACCTGCCAAACCCGTGCGCAGCGACCTTCGGGCGCGGTCTTCCCATCGATTTCGGCAGGAATTTCACTGATGGACGGCGGATATTCGGCGACGGGAAGACATATATCGGTTTTTTTGCTGGAAGCGTGGCAGGCATCATGATCGGGCTGATCCAGATGGGAATTGTATCGCATTATCCGTTTTTCCCACCGTTTACCCTGAAAGCCATCTTCTGTCTCTCGATCGGATCGGTGCTTGGAGATCTCGGAATGAGCTTTGTAAAACGGAGAATCGGGCTTGAGCGCGGGGCGCCGTTCCCGATCGCAGACCAGCTCGACTTTGTGGCGGGTGCATGGTTGCTGACATTCATCTTTGAGCGAGAATGGTTTGTCTCGAATTTTACTATCTGGATTGTGATAACGATACTCATTATTACCCCGATTATGCACCGGATCACCAACATGATCGGATACAAACTCGGAAGAAAGGATGTGCCATGGTGAAAGACAGATATCAGGGAGTTATCACCATCAGATGCCCGGATGCATCGGTGATCGAGGAAGCGCTTGCTCCAGACAACCTCCGGAATATGAAGATGCAGAGCACAGGAACGTCGCTGATCGTTGAGGTGTCGGCGCCGAGGCTCGGAACGCTGATAAACACGGTTGATGATCTGCTGATGAACGCGAAGATTGCGTGTGATCTGGCTGGTGCAGCCGATGTAGCCGCCGGATCGAAATCGCGGACAGCACAGGCGCCAGAGTGACCTTACGACCCTCCTGAACCAAACCTTTATCCGACCGCCGCCCAAGAAGTCACCTATGGGCTCGGATATCGGCGATCTGTTCGAGAGAGAAGAGACCGAACTGGAGCGATTGCGCGGTCAAACCATTGCGATCGATGCATACAACACGATATATCAGTTTTTAAGCAGCATAAGGCAGCGAGATGGCACGCCGCTTAAAGATTCGCATGGAAGAGTGACATCGCATCTATCCGGATTGCTTTACCGGACAACGAACCTTGTTGAGGCAGGACTGAAGCTCGTTTTCGTCTTTGATGGAGCCCCGCCCGATTTTAAGGCAGCGACGATCGAAAAACGGACAGAGATACGAGACACCGCTGACAGACAGTGGAAGGAGGCGCTTGCTGCCGGCAGCGAGGATGCGTTCAAGTATGCGCAGGCCACCTCCAGACTGAAGCCCGGTATGGTGGAGGATGCGGAGCTGCTGCTCGCATCGATGGGTATCCCGGTGGTTCAGGCAGCAAGCGAGGGCGAGGCGCAGGCAGCCTACATGGCAAAATCGGGCGATGTCAGGCTTGTCGGGTCACAGGATTATGATTCACTGCTCTTCGGCGCTCCGGAGGTGGTGAGGAATCTTGCTATCGGCGGGCGGAGAAAACTGCCAAAGAAGAATATCTATGTGGAGGTGAAGCCAGAGGTCATCGAACTGCAACAGAACCTTGACCGGCTCGGGATCACGCGTGAGCAGTTGATCGATATCGCAATGCTTGCGGGCACTGATTACAATCCAGGAATCCGTGGCATCGGGGCAAAGAAAGCGTTGCAGTCGATACAGAGACACGAATCGATCGAAGACGTGCTTGCAGAACTCGGCGAATCGATCGAAAATCTATACGAGATCAGAGATTTCTTCTTAAATCCTGCTGTTACGTCTGATTATTCGCTGAAATGGAAAACCCCTCTCGAATCGAAGATCAAGGAACTGCTCTGTGATGAACACGACTTTTCAGAGGCACGCGTGACAAAAGCGGCAGAGCGGCTTACTGTCACGGCAGATTCGATGAAACAGAGCACGCTTGATCTATGGGGATGACTGATCGGATGGCTGAAAAGAGCATCTTCAGAATCCGCCACGAACTCTACGTCCTC
Organism: Methanosarcinales archaeon; assembly: GCA_012961645.1. Classification (GTDB taxonomy): domain Archaea; phylum Halobacteriota; class Methanosarcinia; order Methanosarcinales; family Methanogasteraceae; genus Methanogaster_D. Next base: position 5,907 of record DTYY01000347.1, read on the forward strand.
ACAGGCTCGCTATTCTTCGGAGATTTTGGCACCGGCATATTGATGCCGCTGATCCCGCTGTACATAAAACATCTGGACGCTGGCATGAGCCTTGATCTGGAGATTAAATCCGCGCTTGCTTTCGGTGTATTCGGACTCTTCGCGGCAACGTCCTATCCGTTGATGGGGCGGCTCTCTGACCGTATCGACAGGCGGAAGCCGTTTGTGCTTGCAGGGCTCATCGGATTTATGGTGCTTTCTGCCGCGTGTGCGATCATCGATACGTTCGAGCAGTTGCTGGCAATCCGGGTTGCACAGGGGGTTATGGTCGGAGTGATGGGTCCCTCGGTTCTGGCGATGCTTACCCACGTATCCACGCCGGATAACCGCGGCAGGTCGATGGGAGTGTACTCAACGATTCGCGGCATCGGATCTGCTGCCGGACCCGCTGCTGGAGGCGTGATCTCTGTGGTCTGGGGATTTGGTGCCGGATTTTATACGTGCGCAGTTCTCGGTCTGATCAGCATCATCCTTGTGGGACTCTTTGTCAAGGAAACACGCAGCTCCGGATTTGCCTGGAGCAGAACAGGCTGTCTTTCAGACCAGCCCGACAGCGCAGGCAGCGTCAATGGTACCGCAAACACCGATATCAGGCTGCTTGCATCAGCGGCATTCACAACGATGCTTGCGATCATGATCATAGCAACGATTCTTCCGCTCTATGAGGTGCGGCTGGGTGCATCGACAGCAGGGCTCGGGATCGCACTGGCTGCTTATTTTTCAGCACGTCTGATCTTCCAGACACCGATGGGCATGTTGTCTGATATGGTTGGCACAAGGAGGGTGATGGTTGCAGGACTCGGCATGTCGGCATTGCTGCTTGTCTGGATGGCTCACATAGCAACGACGCCCGAGTTTCTTGTGCTCATGTTCGCAACCGGTGTTGCGGCAGCTGCGGTGAACACGCCAGCGCTTGCGTTTGGCGCCGATCTGTCATGTCCTGACATGGTCGGGCAGCAGATGAGTCTGTTTCCGATGGCAAGCGCAATCGGGATGGTGGTCGGACCCCTGATCGGAGGGGTGTTTGCTTCGTATCTTGGGTTTGCGTCCCCGTTCTATCTCTGTGCAGGACTGATGGTGTCAATTGGGGTGATGGTCATGACAAGGGGGCGTTGAAATGTCTGGGCGCTGGTAATTTCTGAATCGGGCTCCCGTCGATTCGAACGCATTTAAGTGGTTGCAATTCCCATCATGAAAGATATGGAAGAAGATATCGATCTCATCATGCGCGCCACAGAGGCGCATCACAAATGGTACAGGGACTGCCTGCCCATGATCGCAAGCAACAACCTTACAAGCAAACGGGTGCGACTGCTCTCGGCAACCGATCTTGCGCACCGCTATGCAGAGGGCGTAGTCGGGCACCGGTTCTACCAGGGCTGCCGATACATCGATGAGATCGAGGCAACGACCATAAAGCTCGCAAAGGATCTGTTCAGGGCTGAGCATGTCAATGTGCAGCCGACTTCGGGCGTTAACGCAAACATCGCCGCATTTTTTGCACTGGCAGACCCAGGAGACACGATCATCTCTCTTGAAGTGCCGCAGGGCGGACATATCAGCCACGTACGGTACTCTGCAGCGGGCGTCAGGGGCTTGCACGTGATTCCCCACCCGTTCGATCCCGAGATCATGAACATCGACACCGACCGCATGGTCGAAAAGATTCGTGAGATTGAGCCTGCAATCGTGCTTCTGGGCGGAAGTCTCTTCCTCTTCCCGCACCCGGTTCGTGATGCATGCGAGGCAGCCTGCGAGGTGGGCGCAACCGTCGTCTATGACGGTGCGCATGTTCTCGGGCTTATAGCGGGAAAGCGTTTTCAAGACCCGCTGCGCGAGGGCGCGGACGTGATGACCGGATCTACACACAAGACATTTCCCGGACCGCAGGGCGCAGTGATCTTCTGTAAGAAGGGGCTCTCCGAGGCGATCGATGAAGCGGTTTTTCCCGGCACTGTCAGCAACCACCATCTGC
>DTYY01000348.1 GCA_012961645.1 Methanosarcinales archaeon
AAACATGTTCCTTGCTGTCTGGGATGCGACCTGCCCGAGCGACGAGCCTGTGATGATGCCGCATGCGCCCTCCCTCTCCGCGACCGCTGCACCGATCCGGTACATCATCCGTTTGCAGATCACACAGATTGCGCGCGGATCACAGTGCTCCTGAATCGCACGCAAACACGAGCCGTAAGGAACAGTGTACGCTTTCATAACGGCATAAGCCCAGCTCTTCAGTCGGTTTATGCTCTCTCTGGCAAGTTCAGCCGATGTCGGGTCCCCGAACTCCTCGAGATCGCAGTGCAGCGGGACGACCGCAACACCGCGTTTCATCATCAGCCACGCTGCAACCGGCGAATCGATCCCGCCTGACATAAGCGCGATCATCTTCCCCTGACTGCCATAAGGAAGCCCGCCGACGCCGGTAACGCGTTTTGTATAGACATAAGCATGGTTCTGCCGCATATCCACAAATATTTCCCGGTCAGGATGCGTGAGATCGACTCTTGGACATGGGATGCATCTTGAGACCGCATCTCCGCAGACCCTTCCAAGATCGATCGATGTGAAATCGTGGATGCCTGACCGCGATGCACGGATCGCGAAGGATTCTCCGTCCCTGACCAGATCTCTGCCGATCCGCGCGGCTATCTGTGCCGCATCATCGATCGTTGCGCCGGTTGTGACTGCAGGACTCGTCGATGCCGTGCCAAAGACACGTGCAATCACATCTGCGCCGCGCACATCGTCTGTATGCACAAAGATCCTGCCCCATTCCCTCGTAATCCCGGAATACGCAACACCGTGCCACGAGAGTGCTGTTTTGATGCGGTTGACAAGCATCTTCTCAAACCGCGCCCTCACAGGCGGGCTTTTCAAGGCAATCTCATCATAACGGACGATGATCACATCACAGGGCATTCTATCGTTCACTGTAACCAAGCACCTCGATTGATCGTGTAAGGTCGGTTCTGGATATAATGCCTGTGACCGCGCCCGTGATCCTGTTCTTAACCAGCAGATGTCCGATCCTGTGTATGGATATCATCTTGAGCGCGTCCACAGCATCGGCATCATCAAAGATCGATTTGATATCTGTCGTCATCACATCGCGTACCAGCACCGAGTTGTGCTTGTCCATCGGAACCGACTGGACATCTGCAAACGCCACCATTCCAACAACCTCCCTGGTGAAATGGTCAATCACAGGGTATGCACGATGTTTTTTTCCAAACATCACCTGGAGGAGTTCCAGGATGGTCATATCGTCAGTCACATAAGCGACATCACGGGTCATGAGATCGTTGACCTTGACACCTTCAAGGGTCACCGACGCCTCTGTGAACTTCTCTTCCTCTGAAGCACCGATATAGATGAAGAAAGCGATGAACAACAGCCAGATAGAAGCGAAAAGACCGAATACGCCCATTAAGATGGCGATCATCTTTCCGAGGTGCACCGCTTTTCTGGTCGCACGAAGATATGGCATGCGCTGGGCATACCACGCACGAACCACACGCCCCCCGTCCATCGGGAAGGCAGGAATTAGATTGAAACCAAATAACATGATATTAATGGTTGCAAGCGACCATAAAAGATGGGAAACGTCCGAAATAACAGATGTCTGCGATGCCTGCGCTATGTTATGGAGTATTAGATACACAATAGCGCAGAACACTCCGATCACGAGTGATACGCCGGGTCCGGCTAACGATATGCGCAACTCAGCATCAGGGTTGCGCGGAACCTCGTCCATTGCAGCGATACCGCCGAAGATGATCAATGTGATGCTTTTTATGGTGATTCCGTATCTTCTTGCGACCCATGAATGCCCTAGCTCGTGCAGCGCCACGCACAGGAACAGAAGGAGGGTCAAGATCAGCGATAGGGCATATCTGAGTGGATCCTGCTCCACGTTTGCAAATCCAGTGGTGGGTTCTCTCGAAAAGATGACCGGAAACAATATAAGAACTAATAAAAAAGAAATATGGATTTTAATCGGTATTCCCATAACCTTTCCGATCTGGATAGAGGTATTCATGATTGTGTCACTTTCTTATTAGTCGTCACCATACAATAAAGTATATATCCTTTTTAGTCCAATCTGTATCATACCAATACGCATGAGGAATTCCAATGTACGCAGAACTGACATCATTATTTGGACTCAACGTCTATACCGATAAGGGGCGGTACGTAGGTAATGTGAATGACATCGTGATTGAGGCGACTGATAGGAAGGTTACAGGTCTTGCACTCACCAAAATCAACCGCGAAATGTTCGATGTGAATCGTGAGGGGGTTATTCAGCCATATCGATGGGTGCTTGCGATCGGTGATGTCGTTATCGTGAAACAGGTCAACAAATTAACAAAGAAGGATGCAGAGGAGTGATTTTGAGAATTGTGAGATATATGCTGACCTGAGAGCAATCCCACCAGTTATAATCCGTGTTGATGGCAGAGGGTTTAAAAAATTGCTGTACAGACATGGATTTGAAAAACCATTCGACCATCGGTTTGCATCTGCAATGGCAGATGCTGCAGAATCGTTTGCGCATCAAAGCGGGTTGCATCCGGTGATTGCATACACATTCTCAGACGAAATCAACATCCTTTTCACAGATCAGGTACTTCCATTCACCGGCAGAATCGAGAAGCTCGTTTCGGTCATATCGAGCTACATAGCCAGTGTGATGACCAGATCATTAGATATATCTCCGATCGCATTCGATGGGCGGGCAATACTGCTGCATCCGCACCAGATCACCGAGTATCTGATATGGCGGCAGTCAGAGGCATGGCGAAACTGCATCAATAGCTACGGGTATTATACGCTGCGCTCGACAGGATTATCGGGCAGAGATGCAGCATCAAAGATGCTGGGTATGCGATCGTGCGATATTCATGAAATGCTGTTCCAAAACGGCATCAACCTTGATAAGGTGCCTGCGTGGCACAGGAGGGGTGTTATGGTGCATCGGGACGAGTATGTAAAATGCGGATACGATCCTACGCGGGGGATCGAGGTGACCGCGAACCGGAGAAAGATTGTGCAGAACTGGAATCTGCCGATCTTTGCATCAGAGGAGGGTGCGGAACTGATACAACGGCTGGTAGATGTATAAGCTGAGAGCCAAAAAACCGGTGGGAGCGTCACTCTTTCTTCTGATCGGTTCCATCTCTTGCATCCCCGACCACGATATAAACCGGATTTATCGGCTTAAGCGCAGTCTCGCCGGCAAGTTCGTATCCCCTCGAGACCTGGACATGAACCACCTCCTCAAACACCCCGAGCAACTTCATACACCTGATGATTCGCGCTGCAGTCTCTATGCGTGCGGCATTCACCACCGCCCGCCCCCTGACTCTGGCAAAGATCGCCTGCAATACATCTTCGATGTTCCTGGTGCCGCCGACAAAAGCACAGTCAAGGAGGGGCAGGTCCCCAATCAATAGAGATGCCTCTCCATGGATGAGCGTAACCCGCTCCCTGATTCCCGCTGCATCAAAGTTGCGCTCTGCCTCCGCGATGGCTTCATCCCGGATATCGATTGCGTAGATTCTATCTGCAAATGCCGATGCTGCGATCGAGACAGCGCCTGTGCCGCAGCCAACATCGCAGAAGACGTTTCCCGGGGCGAGGTTTAATTTAGAGATCACGATTGCGATGATCTCGGGTTTGGTTGGGCTTGCTGAGAGCATGACGAATGTCCGTATTTTTCAACAGTGATAACTCAGGGGATTTTTTCCGTGTCGATTTTCTGATACTTTTTGAGAGAACTCCATAAGAATTTGGCGATGCCCTTCCAGCTGCCACCTGATTCTATGCACCCTTCAACACATCTCGTATCGCGAGCAGATCCAACTGCGATTGTGGTTTTATTATGCATTTGACAGGGTCGGAGAAGAGGATGTTCTCCCTCACGAGATATGCAATCTCCGGCGTAATCATTTCGTAAGCACAGGAGTCCTCGTCCGAAAATTTATCAAGAATCTCTGTTATACTGTCATATTTCAATTCTATCTCCTCCTCTTCGAAGAAAACCTTCTTGCTTACGATCGTAAGCACCCCTATTCGCTGTTTTATCTCGCCTGTTCTGAGCATGAGCATGCTTTCGATCAAGGACCTTCAGATGGCTGCTTTTGGAGAAGAAAGGGCAGTTGCCACGGACTTTCTGGACAGGGCCG
>DTYY01000349.1 GCA_012961645.1 Methanosarcinales archaeon
ATTCGTCAACGCATCTGCTCGAGTCCACGACGTCATAGATGTCGCTATACCTGTTGTCAGGAACGTAGTATCGTTCGAGCGATTTCGGAACGATGCGTGCCATGGTCGGTTCGATGAGAAGATCCATTCCTGATATGTTTGCTATGACCCACGCGTGATCTCCGGTATTATTTCTGTATTCAAACCCGCCAAAAGAGATGTCATGCGGCTGGTTGTGCTCTCCTGTGACGATCATCGCATCAACACCGTGTCCTTCGAGATACCACTCGATGAGCGCAGCCATCTCAGAGCAATCGAAATAATTCTCCTGATATGCATCCTCGAGGAGCGGCAGAGTCTGTCTCAGCCCGGCTTCGCTTGTGACGTTCGATCCGATAGCCCGATAGTACGGATCAGGTATCTCGCGGACCGGGTCAAAGAGCTCATAGAGTGCGAATAAAGCCGATGAAACGATGATGACTGCGACGATCCATTTCTTCAATCCTTTTCGACCCCCAAATGTTCAGATCAGGTGCGCGGTACTTGCGACCCACCTACAGAAAGCCTCGTATACCCCCAGCACCATTCCGAGCCCGACCATGATCAGCACACACCCGGCAATTCTTCTGATGAGCAGACTGTGCCGCGATATCGCCCTGATGCGCCCGGTCGATGCGCTGGTAAGATACGCCACCCCGAGCATCGGGATGCCGAGCCCGAGTGAGTAGACAAAGAGCAGCATGCCCCCATACAGGATGTCGCCATCGAGCGCAACCATCGCCAGGACACTCCCGAGTATCGGACCGACGCACGGGATCCAGACGATGCCAAGTGACAGTCCGAGCAACAGACCCCCAAACAGACCCTCGCGGGGCATATTTTGCGGAGCAAGCGTCCCAAATCTATCAAAGATCGGAATATCGAAGATCATGACCAGCCCAAGCAAGATGATAATAATTTCGGCGGCAGTTTCCATGTATACAAGATATCCGTGAACAACCGAGCCAAATGCGGATGTTATCACGCCCATCGTCGTAAAGGAGATGCATAAACCCGATACAATCGCTATGGGTCGCAGTTTCCCTGTTTCAGCAGAGTATGCCATGATTGCGGGCAGCAGCGGAAGTACGCACGGTGACAGCACGCTTGCGATTCCCGCGCCAAGTGCGATGAGCAGAGATATCTGAGACTCGACCATGAATTGTATATCGGTGTTGCCGACATGTAATACTTATGGGGGTTTCCAGGGTTTTTCTTTCGCTCATGCATTTGAGTCTGTGACATCCGGCGTTTTCGTGAGAGGGGGACTCCTTGATTTTAAGCATCCGAAAAACACCATGATTTTATCGATTCGAGCACCACGTAATTGCAAAAAACCCCCAGCATGAGCGCAATCGTTCAAGTAGGATGAGTATGAGACCCCATGACATGAGCAGAGGGAGGTGCAGAAACCCGACTTCCATGACAAAGTCCTCTCTTGAACCATCGGCTGGCAGCGGGACCAACGGTGTTAAAACACTCTTTGGCGATCCCAAAAAAGCCATCATAAAACTGTCGATACCGATGATGGTGGCGATGTCGGTGCAGACGATCTACAATATTGTTGATGCGTTCTGGGTCTCGGGTCTTGGTGCTGACGCCCTTGCTGCGATGGGCTTTGTATTCCCGTTCTTCTTCGTCATCATGTCGCTCTCCAACGGGCTGGGCATCGGCGGTGGAGCTGCCATATCTCGCAGGATCGGTGCCAAGGACAAGCCGGGTGCAGACAACGTAGCGGTTCATACAATCGTTATTATGGTGATGATTGCGGTCGGTTTTTCTGTGCCGTTCTTTCTCCTTGCCAGAGACATCTTTGTTCTGATGGGGGCTTGTGGAACAACCGAGATGGTGGTTGCGTACGCCCGGATCATTTTTGCGGGGAGCATAATTATATTTTTCACCAATGTAGCAGGTGCCATACTGCGTAGCGAGGGCGACGCAAAGCGGGCTATGTATGTCATGGTGCTTGGTGCAGGTCTGAATATCGTGCTGGACCCGATCTTCATATACACGCTTGGCATGGGCATAGAGGGTGCTGCATGGGCCACACTCGTATCACTGGGCGTTTCATCAGTTATCATGTCAAACTGGCTGTTCTTCAGGAAGGATACGTATGTAGCATTCAAATTCAGTGCTTTCGGATTCGATGGAGGAATCATCAGGGATATCTTCAGAGTTGGTCTGCCAGCTTCGGTGCAACAGCTTTCTATGGCGATTACGACATTGATAATGACGGTTATAATCGTGATGGTCAGCAACACCGATGGGGTGGCTATCTATTCAGTGGGATGGCGTGTTGCAACCATCGCAATCGCCCCATTAATCGGCATCGCTACGGCAGTCATATCGGTAACCGGGGCTGCTTTTGGGAAACAATCATTTGAGGGAGTGAAGATTGCCCATATCTATGCAACAAAGATTGGTCTGGTCATAGAAACGATTATTGCAGCTGCAACATTCGCTGTTGCCCCCGGTGTATCAGCGATCTTCACACAGGCGGAAGGGGCGGCGCACATCGCCACAGATCTTACAACATTCCTCAGAATAATATGCATCTTCTATCCAACCGTTTCGCTTGGAATGATGTCATCATCGCTGTTTCAGGGCGTAGGGAATGGGATGGATGCGTTGATCGCAACGATTCTGCGAACGCTCGTCTTGACGCCGATTTTTGCAATTTTGTTCGCTTTCAATCTGGAAATGGGGCTGACCGGTATCTAGTGGGGTCTGGTTGCAGGAAACGTCATCGGATCGATGGTAGCTTTTGTGTGGGCAAGGCTCTATGTGAGCAGGCTGATAAAAACAAAAAAAGTATTTATTTGAGCTCATTGAACCGATATGATTATATATCAACATCACAGATATGAGAGTGCCTGAGGTGTATAGAGGCGAACCAGCATGAAAGATATCAGGAGGGTGTTTGGGGGAAGCGCGGAATGGTACAAGATTGTCACAATGGTGATTTTGCTTGCCGGTTGCTGTATAATCACATACTACTTCCATGTGGTGATCAGAACCGGCGTTGTATTCAGCCATCTCTTTTATATCCCGATAATCCTTGCAGCCCTGTGGTGGAGGGTTAAAGGTCTCTTCGTGGCTATGTTCCTGGCTGCACTTCTGATCTTCAGCCACATTTTCGTGAGACCGGATGTAACAACCAGTATCGATTTTATCAGAGCCCCTATGCTCATAATCGTCTCCATGGCAACTATTGTTCTGGGGGAGAGGGTTGTGCGTGCAGAGCATCAGGCTCACTTAAGCAGCATCTTCAAAACCATCAAAGATGTCAACCATCTGGTCGTGACCACGAAGGATCGGGACCGCCTGCTCAGAGCGGTATGTGATACCGTGGTCAAGGAAGAGAGGTTCTGCGCCTCGTGCATCGCGTGTTTCAACGGTGATTCATTCGTATCGGTTGCAAACTCCTGCTCTGATGATGGTATCTCCCGTTTCTGTGAGAGTATGGTCAGCAGTGACCCCCCCAGATGTGTCAGGGACGTGCTTGCCAGAGAAGACCTGGTTAAGGTCATGAACAGGCCCGAAGATTGCGTGGGTTGCCCTTTCGAGAGTGTCTGTGCCGGCAGTGATGTTGCGGTCGCTCGCATCGAACACGCCGCCGAGCGCTTCGGGTTGCTCGCCATAATATTTTTGCCCGGTGTCATAGTCAGGAGTGGAGAGAGGGAACTACTGAAAGAGGTAGCAAGCAACATAGCGATCGCTCTTGACAATATGGAACTGGAAGAGAAGCGTAAAAAGACTGAGGAGGCGTTGCAGGAGAGTGAAGCTGTATACAGAGCGGTCTTTGAGAACACAGTCGACGGAATTGCCATATATGAGGCTGCGGATGATGGAAGAGACTTCATCTTCGCTGATGTCAACAGAGGGAGTGAAACGATCGATGATATAAGGCGCGAAGAGGTGATCGGAAGAAGCGTTCTTGAGGTGTTTCCGGGTGTTGCAGATTTCGGGCTCTTTGAGGTCTTCCGGAGGGTATGGGCGACCGGTATGCCCGAGCACCATCCGATCAGCATGTACAAGGATGACAGGATTGCTGGATGGAGAGAGCATTTTGTTTACAAACTACCTTCTGGAGAGATTGTTGCAGTTTATCACGATGAAACCGATCGTAGAATCGCAGAAGAAGCGATTAAAAGGTCAGAAAGGCAGTTAAGAGAGACGAAAGAGTATCTAACAAATGTTATCGAGAGTTCTGCTGATGCGATCGTGGTTGTGGATATGGACGGGATCGTGCGTGACTGGAATGCAGGGGCAGAAGCATACATGGGCTACACAGCGGGTGAGGTGCTCGGAACGCACAACAGAAGGTTCTTTGAAGATTCAGAAGAAGCCGACCGGATAATGGAGATGGTGAAGAGAGAAGGGAAGATCAGACACCACAGAGCGATTGTGATCAGGAAGGACGGAACACCGGTCCATATCAGCATGTCTGTGGCGCTTTTGAAGGACAAGGATGGTTTGCCGATCGGTACGGTCAGAATGAGCAGAGATATCACGAAAGAGGTGGAATTTGAGGAAAAAATAAAGGAAGAGCGGGATAATCTGAATTCGATGTTTGAAGCGATGAGCGATGGGGTGTATGTGGTATCAGGCGACTACCAGATAGAGTTTATGAACAAGGTCATGATCACAGCGTTCGGGGACCAGATAGGCAACACCTGCTACGAAGTCTTCCATGGTCGAGAAGAGCCCTGTCCGCTCTGCAAGAATCAGAAGGTGCTTAAAGGAGAGACTGTGTGGTGGGAATGGCACTCCCGCAATATTGGTAAGACGTACGATCTTATTGAGACGCCTCTTAGGAATATCGACGGTACTGTATCGAAATTGACGCTATTCAGGGACATTACCAGACACAAAATGGCAGAGAAACGCATCGAGGACGAATATCACCGCGCAGAATTTTATACTGATATCATGGGGCACGATATCAACAACGTGAATCAGGTCACGATCGGCTATCTCGATCTCATGTTGCAGATGCCTGATTTCCCTGATAAGTTCAAGAAACATATCCAGACCGCACTCAAACATGCCAGGAAGAGCGCAGCCCTCATATCCAACGTGAAAACGCTCTCAAGAGTTCAATCGGGCGAGATCGAACTGAATGAAATTGACATCTACCCGGCGTTTGTAAGCGCTGCCGAAGACGCAAAATCAGCGACAAAGAAAGTCGTAATCAATTCTACCATAACTGAGGGGAAGTATTTCATCATGGGCAACGATCTGCTCTTTGATGTCTTTGCAAATCTCCTGAACAACGCGGTCAAGTTCGACGCACACGATATCGTTGAGATCGACGTCGACATCGGTTCGTCAGACGATGGCGGGCAGTGGCAGATCGAGGTTGCGGATCACGGGCACGGCATAAGCGACGAGTACAAAGACGCGATATTCAACCGTCTGGAACGGGCTGGTGAGAGCAGTCAGGGATCAGGACTCGGGCTCACCATCGTGAAAAACGTTGTTGAGAGTTATGGTGGGACTGTATGGGTCGAAGATAGGGTCAGGGGCGATCGGACGTCTGGGAGCAAGTTCGTTATAATTCTTCCTAAAGGGGCACGCCATGGCAACGATATTCATAGTGGATGATGAGCCCGCGCTCCACGAACTGTACGGCGAGTTTCTTGAGATGCGCGGGCATAAAATCGTTGCAAACGCCTATGATGGCGATGAGGCGGTTGAAATGTTCAAATCGATGGATACGCCACCAGAGATCGTGATCATGGATCACCGGATGCCGAATAAGAATGGAATCAAGGCCACCAGAGAGATACTGGAGATCAACTCAAATACAAAAATCATACTCGCAAGCGCCGATGATGCGGTCAAGAGCAGTGCGCTTAAGTCCGGTGCATGCCGATTTATGCTAAAACCATTCGATGTGGAGAATCTCCTGGCAGAGATCAAAGAGATGATCGAGGCTTCGAGTTTTAGATGACGATATTCGTCGTGTTCATCGCGATGCGATCGCCATCCTCGTTATTCACGGCGATGATTACACGCACCTCAGACCCATCAGGCGGCAAGGCTCTCAAGCCGACCGTGATCTCATAGTCTCCTGGACCGGTATACGGAACCGATGTCCAGTAGTCGATGCGGTGGTTGGTATAGATCACGTGCACGTACACGCCGGGCAGGTTCGGAGGAATGTCCTTTGGGTATTTCAGAAGACTGATCTCGCCCACACCCGCGTCAACGGCTGTGATCTGCGGTATCGTATCCTCTCCGAGTGGCACCTCATCGATCGTTGCGCTCACCCGCACGACCTTCTTCGTCTTGAAGATGTCGCCTGCATTCATACAGCCATGTACTGAAACAGAAAGCAGCATAACCAACGAAACGACAAAAATAGCATGTTTTAATCCTTTTCCAGTCATTTATATCACCATTTCAGCATTTAATCAATCATCGTAACCTGTTCTGTTCGTTCCAAGGTCGTCCAATTCGTTCCAACTCACATTGTAGCCGCTTCCGTCGCAACTCACGATGTAGCTCAGATATGCCATGCGTGTCCGCCTCAGTTCCACATCGGTGTGGGTATGGCAGGCGATACACGCCGCATTCGGGCGATCTGGCTGAAGATTCATGCTCTCTTCATAGAATCTGGTGTGCACCTCGTCCTCATTTCCCAGTTCATCCGGCACATGCGGATGGCAGTCAACGCACCTGATCGATATGGCTGTATGCGGTGTGTCGGCTGGCACATCGAGCCATGTAAGATTGAACGAGATCGGAACGCTGTAATCGAGATCCGTGTTCTGATGGCAGTCGATGCATGTGATATTTGAATGTGCGCCAGTGGAGGTAAACTCCTCATATATCATTGCATGGCATTTCCTGCAGTTCGAGGGATCGCAGAGACGCTCACCAAAACCAAGCCCGACAGTTGCAAAGGCAAGGGACATAGCTACAATTCCGGCAGCGATCCAGAGGAACCGTGCACTTATATTCATTAAGTGTCCCTCGGTACGGATAGACATATATTCTTTTTGGTACCGACGTGTAAAGCTCATCAGCCGAAGAATATATTAAAAATAGAATTATCAATCATATCCTGACGTACTGCTGAATATCGATTTGTTCGTCCCGAGATCGTCTGATGTGTTCCATGTAACGTTATAGCCGCTCTTGTCGCAGGTCACATGGTAGCTGACATACGCATTGCGCGTCCACGAGATGTTCACGCCGACACGGGAATGGCAGCCGAGACATGCCTCGTTTGCATCGGATAGTACGGTCTCTTCGTTCTTCATGGCGAGGTAGAATGCTCTGTGTGCCGCGCGCTCATGGGAGAGTTCGTCATCGACGTGGTCGATGAAAGCGTCCCCGAGAACCCCGTTCGGCGGATCATGGCATTTCAAACATCCATCCCCGGCGGTGGTAGACCACATCTCGTATCTCTCCCCTAACTCGTGCATTGCAGTCGCATTAAGATCGTCACCATGACAGGCAAGGCATGATACAGTGCTTGCAGCATGAGCTGGCGAATGACCACTCTCTCCATCATGGTAATAATCATCGACATCTATGGTCACGTTATGGCATTCCTCACATTCGAAGTGGTAGGTGCTGCCATTTTGATATACGTGTGGTCTATGCTGACTGTACGCCCCACCTCTCATCTCCTCATACTCAAGCCAGTGACACTTCTCACATGCAATTCCCTGATCCTTTGGATCGTACCACGAATGCTGACCTGCAAACATCGAGACCGTTGCTGGTAGTACAAACAGACCAGCCGCCACAACCGCCGCCGAGAGGAAGAGTACTTTGGTTTTCATCAGACTTCCCTGCCATCTTCTGTTATGTAAACATAACCTTCAACAAACTTCATACTCTTAAGCATTTCGGTCGCTTTTGTAGCATATAGACACAAACATCTAAAAGACATTAGTGTTAGCCATTATCTATTAAATCGCTATTTTTTACCAGGATATCGTGTCTATTTACACTATACATTCAAAAATTGCGTTGTTCTGGTTGCCGTTTCCTGTGCCCTTTCCTTTCTACGGTCGGCTGCAACCATAGCGATATGCCAGCAGCAGAGCAGACACTAAGGCAACGATCCCGAACCCTGAAGACTTTTCTGCTTCGGTCTCTTCTGAACCAGCATTTGACGGCGGTATCGACACGCCCTCGCCTTTGACGCGCACGCTGACAGCCTCCCATGTGTGCTGATCGACACCTGATTTGTCTGCGATCTCGAATTGGTATATGCCGGGCGCGATGTCATCGTCTGCACGGATTGTGATATGGTAGGTCACCGACTTTCCCATATCAACCAGCTTTGTTTCGTCGTCGCCCACGATCGTTATCGCATCCGGCACCGACCTGGCATTTATGGACACGTCTGCATACTGGTTTCCATAGTTCTTGAGCGTCACATCAAAGGATGCCCGGGATCCTGGTTTGATATCAATGGTCGGAGGCAGGTCTGTGAACCTGATCTTATCCATAGCTGGTGTTGCCGCAGAGCAACTCTGGACTGTTACTGCTGCGATGGTGAGTATGGCAGAAATACAGATGCCGAGTTGCATAAGTTTGGGGTTGTTCATCTGTAATTACCTCATGGCTCTTCCATATTCAGGTACTATGTGCAAGGATTAGGAGGTATCGCAATGCATAAGTTAAAAAACTTCGGGCACAGCTCTTTGACGTATATGAGGATGGTGGTGATGGCGATGGTGCTGTAAAGTACCCTGCAATTCATTCCAGGTTAGTGCATCTACGACTTTCACCCTGATCCCGCGCTCGATACAATCCATCTGGTCGCGTGCAATTC
>DTYY01000350.1 GCA_012961645.1 Methanosarcinales archaeon
ACGCCATCCCGCGAAGACGGGAGTATCGATCTCTCGATCGTCCGCTCTGCATCAGAGAGTATCGGAGAGGCGCTGCTTGAGGCTGGTAAGGAGTCGTATCATGTCGTGGTGGTCAAGAGCACGGTTGTGCCCGGGACAACAGACGAGGTGGTTGCGCCGCTCGTCATGGGAGAGGATGGCGTAGATGGCAGGAATATCGGGATTGCGATGAATCCGGAGTTCCTGAGGGAAGGAAAAGCGGTATATGATTTCATGAATCCTGATAAGATTGTGGTCGGCGGCGATCAGCGCGCCACCTCCATTGTAGCCCGTTTATACGAGAAAATCCCACGCGAGGTCACGTTCACCAATACCAGAACAGCAGAGATGATCAAGTATGCAAACAACTCATTTCTCGCCACAAAGATATCGTTTGCAAACGAGATCGGGAACATCTGCAAGAAGCTCGGGATAGATGTTTACGAGGTCATGTCTGCGGTCGGAAAGGATTTCCGGATCTCGGAACACTTCCTGAACGCTGGAGCAGGATTTGGCGGATCATGCTTCCCGAAGGATGTGAAAGCGTTGATTGGGAGGTCAAAAGAGCTCGGATATGATCCTCTGCTGCTGAATGCCGTGATCAAGGTCAACGAGGAGCAGCCGATGCGCATGATCGAACTGCTCACGAACCGGATCGGCGATGTCCGTAACAGGAGGATCGCAGTTCTCGGACTCTCGTTCAAGAACGATACCGATGACATCCGGGAGGCGAGATCGATACCTGTGATTCAGGAACTGCTCGCCCGGGGCGCAACGGTTGCTGCATACGATCCGCTTGCAGCAGAGAATATGCGAAAACTCTTCCCAGAAGTCGAATACTCACAAAACGCGGAGGGGGCACTCAAAGACGCAGATGCATGCCTGATCATGACCGAGTGGGACGAGTTTGGAACGCTCGATCATGAGTTTGATGCGATGAAAAGCATCATTGTGATCGATGGCAGGCGGATGGTCTCACTCGATCGGGGGGTTTACGATGGGATTTGCTGGTAGAAAAGGTGGATGATGGGTGATGAGGTGATCAGAAAAGCAGTTATACCTGCTGCTGGGCTCGGGACACGATTTCTTCCGGTAACGAAATCGATGCCGAAAGAGATGCTCCCGATCATCGATAAACCGATCATCCAGTTCGTTGTGGAGGAGGCTGTCGCTTCAGGAATCGAGGACATTCTGATCATCACGGGCAGGGGCAAACGGGCTATAGAAGATTATTTTGACACGTCTCCTGAACTTGAGAGCCATCTCTCTGGCAACGGGAAGCACGAATTGTTAAAGGAAGTGCAGGGCATCTCTTCGATGGTGGATATTCATTACATACGACAGAAAGAACCTAAAGGTCTTGGAGATGCGGTTCTGCGAGCAGAAAAGCATGTTGGTGATGAGCCGTTTGCAGTTTTGCTCGGTGATGACGTCATCAGGGGAGAACTCTGTATAAAGCGGTTGCTGGATGTTTACACGTCGCATAAATGCTCTGTTCTGGCAGTGGAGGAGGTGGATGACGTGAGCAGGTATGGGATCATCAAAGGTAGCAGGATCGATGAGACAGTCTATCGTGTCGAGGATATTATTGAAAAACCGGATGCGCGCGATGCGCCGTCAAGGATCGGTACGATCGGGAGATATATTTTAACACCAGCGATATTTTCCTGCATCAAAGAGACGAAACCAGGTGTTGGATGAGAGATACAGCTGACTGATGCCATAAGGATGCTCATTGCTACAGAAGGCGTTTGCGCGTATGCGGTTCAGGGAAAGCGTTACGATGCAGGGAATAAAGCCGATTACGTACAGGCAATCGTCGATTTTGCGCTGGAACGGGATGATTTGAGGGATGAGATCCTGGAGTATCTGCGGATGACCTGGGCGAATGCGTAAAAGGGCGGTTGCCCATCATGTAGCCTGGACCCGTACATCAGGCTTCTGACATATCGAAAAGGCGTGGTTGAGATGTTCGAGATCTCGGCTTATAGCACCTATCATCGTTTTAAGCCCTGATACGGCAAACACGGCATATCGGGGCTTTTTCGAGCCAGAGAGTGGAATCTCTTCCGATCCATCGAACTGAAGCGATGAGGCGTAACCGGCATACTGACATAACATGATAAGCCGAAAGTTCGCATAATATTACTGTAATGAACCGGTACATCTCCCACCCACTGATCAGAAAGGACATGATCGAGCAGCGATTGTACCAGCTTGCGCTCGCCTCCTCAGCACTAAAAGGTTCGTGTCTGTGTGTGCTTCCCACCGGACTTGGAAAGACGGTCGTGGCACTGATGGTGATTGCGGCACGTTTGGGTGAGCTTGGAGGCAAAGCCCTGATCTTCTCGCCAACAAAACCACTTGTCGAGCAGCATTCCGATTTTTTCAGGCAAGCGCTTCCAGATTGCACGGTTGCAACATTTACCGGCAGCATACCTCCTGAAAAGCGGTCAGAGATCTGGAAAAACTCGCAGGTCATCGTCTCTACACCCCAGGTCATCGAAAATGATCTCCATGCAAGACGCATCGATCTCTGCGACGTAGTCTCTATGACGTTTGATGAAGCGCACCGTGCAGTCGGCAGATACGCTTATGTCTATATTGCGGAACGATATTTCAAGAATGCAAAGTCGCCGCTGGTACTCGGACTTACTGCAAGCCCGGGAAGCGATCCCGAAATGATTGCAGAGGTATGCGAGAATCTTCATATCGAGTCTGTCGAGGTGAGGAGCGAGGCTGATGCTGATGTGGTTCCCTATCTGTATGCCAAGGAGATCGAATGGGTGCGCGTCGATGTTCCGGGCAGGATCAGGGAGCTACAGCATCAGATGGAGCGCGTACTTGCAGATCGGTTCTCAAAACTCGCAGAACTCGATTTCATCGTTGCAGAGACCGCTTCCAAGCGTGAACTGCTCGATCTGCAGCACAAGATGCATGCACAGGTCGTCGAAAAGAGCAATGTAAACGCTTTTTCCGGAATTTCGCTCCTTGCAGAGATTTTTAAGGTCAAACACGCCATCGAACTGGCTGAAACGCAAGGGGTGGGCGCACTCGAGAGGTACTTCGACCGTCTGAACACAGAAGCACGATCCGGAAGCGGGAGCAAGGCAGCAAAACGCCTTGCCATGGACCCGAGTATGCGTGCAGCGATGAAGATGCTTGCATCGTGCACTGAGGATCATCCGAAACTGGATGCGGTTCGGCGGATCGTCGCAGATCAACTGCGAAGCAACCCGGATTCAAGGGCGATCGTCTTCACCAACTTCCGCGACAGCGCAGAGATGGTGGTAAAGGCACTTGAGGGCACAGAAGGCGTTTCTGCGGTCAGATTCGTCGGGCAGGCGAGCAAACTCAAGGACAAGGGCTTGACCCAGAAGCAGCAGGTAGATATCATCACCAGATTCAGGTCAGGTGAGTATAATACGCTGGTAGCGACATCGGTTGCCGAGGAGGGGCTTGACATCCCGTCAACAGACCTCGTTCTGTTCTATGAGCCGGTTCCATCAGAGATACGGACAATCCAGCGGAAAGGGAGGACCGGACGCAAGCGTGCGGGGAGGATCGTTGTTTTGATTGCAAAAGGATCGAGGGATGAGGCTTCTTACTGGATCAGCGCACGGAAGGAGTCGAAGATGCTGACAACGATGTCTGCCATGCGCGGCTCAAAGTCAGTCCCGCAGTTCACAGACCAGTCAGAAGAGAAGATCAAACAGAAGACGCTGGTTGAATTTTCAGAGGAAAATCCTGCCGTTTATGTCGATCACAGGGAGATTCGGTCAGGTGTGTCGAGAATTCTCGAGAATATCGGTATCAACGTGATTCTGCAGACGCTCGAGGTCGGAGATTACGTGCCCAGCGATCGGGTCTGCATCGAGCGGAAGACCACGTCTGATTTCCTTGATTCGCTGATAGGTGGGCAGCGCGACCTATTCGGGCAGATCGCAGACCTTGCGCGGACTTATGAGAGACCGGTTCTGATAATTGAGGGCAGTGACATCTATGATCTCAGGCAGATCCATCCCAACGCCGTGCGTGGCGCACTCGCATCGATAGTGATCGATTTCAGCGTACCGGTCATCATGAGCAGGGATGAGGAGGATACCGCTGCTATGATCGCAGCGATTGCGAAGAGGGAGCAGCAGGATCACGGGCGGAAGATTTCGCTGCACGGAAAACGATCTTCGATGATGCTTCCCGAGCAACAGGAGTATATCGTCTCCGCAATCTCGAATATCGGTCCGGTCGTCGCTAAGAATCTGCTAAAGCATTTCGGCTCAGTGGAGGCGGTGATGAGAGCAAGTAAAGAAGAACTCATCGAGGTGGAGATGGTTGGACCAAAGACCGCTGATCGGATACGGGAGGTGGTCGGAGGCGAGTACAAGGGTTGAAAGGGTGATTAAATCGCGAACTGTCGATTTAGAAGTCGCGTCTGATCATATAGCTTGCCCACATCAACAGAAGATCCTTATATCCTGATTCTGGCACGTTTTCTATATATTCATTTGCTTCTCTGACATATCTGTCAGCGAGTGCTTCGGTGTGATCGATACTTCCAAGTTCACTAAGAATATCGACTGCTTCGCAGACCTCTTCGTCTGATGCGCTCTTCTTTCCAAGTACACCGGATAAATACCTCTTCTGCGCCCCATCAGCATTCTCGAGTGCGTGATATATGATGAGTGTCCGCTTTCCTTCCCTGATATCAGAACCGACCGGTTTCCCGAGTTTTTCTACGTTCCCGGTCACACCAAGAATATCGTCCTGCAACTGGAACGCGGTGCCGCATCTGCCTGTGAACCGGGATATCGAATGAACGAGTTCGTTTCCCTCGTCCTTTGTGTTAAGTCCGATCATTGCACCTGCTTTTCCGGCAAACTCGTACAAAACTCCGGTTTTTCTCCACATCATCCCGACGATCAGATCTTCATCGAGCGATTCGATCGGAGATTTCGAATATTGTACATCAAGAGCCTGTCCAGCGAGCAGCGTCAGCGTGACATCGGTCTCCATCAACCTGATCAGGTGCAGCACGACATCAGGATCGATCCCGCGCTCTGCCAGTTCAGAGACGAGCGAGACCGCCCATCCCTGCTGGACGTCTCCTGCCAGTATCGCGATCGATCTGCCGTAACGCACAGCATCCTCGCCTGCATAACCGCGGTCAAGCGCCCTCCTGCGAAACTCCTCGTGCACCGCATATCCGCCGCGCCGCCGTTCATCCTGATCGATGATATCATCATGCACCAGCGTCCATGTGTGGAATATCTCGATCGCTGCGGCGGCTGGAATCGCAGTCTCTTCGTCGCCGCCGACCGCGCCGCAGGAGAACAACATCACCGCGGGTCGCAGCCCCTTCCCCTGCCGTCCG
>DTYY01000351.1 GCA_012961645.1 Methanosarcinales archaeon
ACTAATTCATTTTATGAAACTAAGCGTCGTGAGTTCCGCAAGAGATATGAAATGATTAGCAAAGAACCAAGGAGGGGATTCGCGCCTCCTGATATAATGGCTATCAGTCGTGCAGGACGCGCGTTCGTAAAACTTGTGCTTGATAGTTATTACCAGGAAAAAATCACTTCAAGTGATCTCTCCGACTATCTTGGCGTTAAGTTGACGCATCTGCCTAAAATTGAAGATAAGATGATGTCAAAACAAGTTAGATTCGGAGGGCTGTTTTGAAATACAGCATTGATACAAGCGCCATTCTTGATGCTTGGATTCGTTACTACCCTCCTGATGTCATGCCAGGGTTGTGGAAACAACTTGAAGAATTGATCGATAACGGTCAACTGATAGCAACGGAAGAAGTTCTCTATGAATTGGAAAAGAAAGAAGATGGTGCCCATGAATGGGCTAAAAATCATGGAAACATGTTTATCTTAACCGATGAAAAAATACAGCTTGAAGTAATTGAAATTCTTAAAGACTATAAGAAACTTATCGATACAAGGAAAAATCGATCGGGTGCAGACCCTTTTGTCATTGCATTGGCTAAAATCGAAGATTGTAAGTTGATAACAGGAGAAAAGCCGACCAACCAGTTGAAGAGACCACATATCCCAGATGTTTGCGAAGCTATTGGCATAACATATATCAATATTTTACAGCTTTGCAGAGAGCAAAAATGGGTTTTCGACTTACGAACTTTGAAATACTCTCAACAATAGAGTTCAAGTGCTGTCAGCTCGCTGCCGATGTCATCGTGCCAGAGTTGATGTTGATGGTGTGGAAACTTATCCATTATGTCGAATGTACCGGTTATGTATCAAGGTATATAACACCACTTATGTCCGAGAGATCCGAAAACCGATGGGATCGAGGTTATTAATCAGTGAGAGGCAAGATACGATGAAAAACCCCAGCAATGATCAGTACACGTCCACAACCCCTGATCTCGCCCAGAAAAAGATCAACGAACTACATTTCAGTGAAAGCACAAAGAAGGAGATGCTCAGATCCTTCAATCTCAGACTGAGCGCATTCTCAGACGAGATCCTCTTCTTCAATGAACCGTTCACCCCGATCTCCATCACAGGCATGAACTGCGAACTTAACTGCAGACACTGCGAGAAGCATTATCTGAAACACATGTTAGACGGAAGCCACGGCAGGCTCCGCACCGCAGCCGAAAAACTTGCCAGAGATGGACGGAGCGGAATCCTGCTCTCAGGCGGCAGCAAACTCGATGGCTCTGTCCCGACATACGAACTATCAGACGCGATCCGGCAGATCAAGGACGATACCCATCTCTTGAT
The DNA here is from genome assembly GCA_012961645.1 of Methanosarcinales archaeon. GTDB lineage: Archaea > Halobacteriota > Methanosarcinia > Methanosarcinales > Methanogasteraceae > Methanogaster_D. Next base: position 1,347 of record DTYY01000351.1, read on the forward strand.
CAGCGCCCACACCGGAATCGTCACCCGAAAACAGGCAGAATCCCTTGCCGTCTGGCTTGATATGGCACTCGTTGACTGTATCGGAAGCGACAGAACGATAAATGAGATACTCGGACTCCTAAATACGGTGAACGATTACGAGAACACACTGAAGCACCTATCAGAAGCGAGTATCCCGATCGCACCACACATCATCGTGGGACTGGACAACGGAGCAATCGACGGCGAACTAAGAGCGCTTGAGGTTGTGAGGAGATACGATCCAGATGCAGTCGTGATCGTTGTCTTCATCCCGACAAAAGGTACTTACAGTGCAGACGCAACCCCTCCAGAACTTGACGATGTTGCAGCCGTGATCACAAGCGCGAGACAGATGTTTCCGCAGACACCACTCTCCTTGAGTTGCGTCCGCCCAGGAGGCAGGTACCGCTTAATGCTCGACGAATGTGCGATCCTCTGCGGCATCGACAGGATCGCAGTTCCGAGCCGGAGCGCATATACATTATGCGGGGATATCGGACTACATGTCCGTGAGGTTGGCGATATGTGCTGTTCATACTGTGAATGCTGAAAAAGGGAGTGTCATGAAACTTGCAGCCACCTGCAGGAATATCCGGCTCATGGCGCCTGACGACGCTGCTGTTTCGTTCTTCAAGAGCCCATTTACAGCGCATGAGACGGGCAGTGCTGTGGACATTGCGTATGGGGACTTCGGTTCGCCTGCGCGTTCGCCCGTTGATGGTGTTGTCATCGACACCAGAGAATTCGAGACCCCCACGCCATTCAGATACCGCAGTTTCACAGACCATCTGACCGCAGTCAGGTGTGGTGAGTTGATCGTAAGGATTCTGCACGTCAAGCCTGATGTGAATATCGGGACTTGTCTGCGCACTGGCGAGGATTTCGGTAGATTTGTGAGGAGCGGATATTTCTACTTCTGGAACTTTTCCCATCTGCACATTGAGGTGCGCATCCATTCTGACTATCTCAGGGCAAAGAGCGACATGCAGCTTGATCTGCCGGTGGGGGTGGTCAGGAGGGCTTGCACGGGAGATGCGGATGAGAACACCCCGGATCGTTTCGATTTTACCGGAGAGGTGGTCTTCTCGTGCGATCGGTATGCGCTCATCGATTGTCCCGATTACAGCACGGACGGTCATTTCAATGGCTATTCTGTCGGTGATTTCCTGATTGACGGATTCATCCCTGCGCGGGATCACGCGCTGCACAGATTCGGGCTTGTGGGCAGGAGCCGGGATTCGCCGCGGTTTGAGTCTTTCAGGTCCATCGGAAACGCACATCTGGTGCGCTCGTCCGGTGTGGATCTGAGAATCTTCGATGGGCAGAGCCGTCCGCTTGATCTGGCGGGTGCATCATTCATCCTGTTCTTCGGCAAGCCTTTAATAAAATTGGTTCCCATCAGATATGGTGAAGACCTGCCGCAATGCGGCGATATGGTCAGCATCCAGATGAGTGCACACAACGAGTAAACACGAGGCAGATCTATGAAAGTTGAAGATTTTGAGCTTCCAGAGGATCGTTTATACCTGAAGAATCATGTATGGGTAAAGCCTCATGGGGACAGGATCAGGATAGGGATCACAGAACTTGGGCAGTCGCTTTCCAAGGAGATTGTGCATATCGACCTGCCGGATGTTGGCGATGTGATCCCGAAGGATGATCTTCTGATCGCTTATGAGACCATCAAAGCAGTATCGCAGATCTCGCTTCCGTTCGAGTGTTCGGTTGTTGATGTAAACGATCGCCTGTGGGATGATCCGAATCTCATAAACAGTGACCCATACAAGATCTGTATGGTTGAGGTCAGTGGTGATTACAGAGAGAGCGGTTTGATGACTGCTGAGGATGCCTGCGCATATTATGGAGAATTGATAGAAAAGGAGCGAGAACGCTACGCAGGATATTGATGATGTTCGGGAGGTAAAATAATGGAAATTGAAGGATATGAAGTGCCTGAAGAGCTGTATTACACGAAAGACCATCTATGGGCAAGAGTTGAGGATGACGGAAACGTCAGGGTCGGAATGGACGCATTCGGCGGAACGGCTGTAGGCACGATTGAATTTATCGATCTTCCGATGGAAGATGATGAGTTCGAGGCAGGTGATGCATTCGGATCGATGGAATCTGCAAAATGGGTCGGCGGGCTTACCATGCCAGTGACCGGCACGATCATCGAGGTCAATGAGGATATCGAGGACGATCTCGGGCTTCTGGCTGAAGACCCGTATGGCGATGCATGGTTGATTCTGGTCGAACCGTCCAATCTGGAAGAGGATCTGGAAGATCTTGTCCACGGCGATGAACTTGAATCATGGTTTGAAGAGGATATCAAATCAAGGTAACATCAATTGTTTCAACCCACCAAATCCCAG
>DTYY01000352.1 GCA_012961645.1 Methanosarcinales archaeon
GTTAGCATAATAAGGTACCAATCACATTTACTTTATTGCTTCTATTTGGATTATTTTCTTAAGGTAGTGCCATTAGGGTCGACCACCAGTCTTTCAGCACCGAACGTTCTGAAAAGGTCTGGCAGTTCCTTTTCTATCCGTTCGATCGTTGATTTGATGTTCATTGCGCTCAATTTAATCAGAATTAATTTTCCGCTTTCGATGTATTGTTTAAACCCCCATCCAAACATTTCAGCAGTTTTAATAAGTTCTTCTTCGTCCTCTTCCAAACTCATATAGATGCAATTGTCGCCGTTTGAGAGTCCGGCGTATGTGAACTGAAGCGCAAGCGTCGTTTTTCCGGTCCCAAACGAGCCGAGCGTGGTCACAATATGTCCTCTCGGTATACCGCCATTCAACATTCTATCCAGCCCGGCGATACCGGTGTTCAACAGTTCCATTACCCTCCACAAACTCTCTTTACGTTTGATACCTCAAAACCTTTTTGGATGCCGATCTGTGTCTCGAAATTGACGATGCTGTCCTGATCCAGCAGCGGCAAAACTCCTCTGAACTTTTTCACGTGCATGAAACGTTGCCGCCTTGTTGTGCCGAGTTTGCCCCACTCAAAGACGATCACCCCATCCGCGCATTCAGCGAGTTCTTCCTGCTTGTTTCTCTCGATTATACCATCTCCCAGTATTGCATACACAATACCGTTCCATCTCTTCGAGATTCTCTGCAGTCCACGCAGGAACATGACCAGATCCCTCCATTTAAGATTCTCCAGACAGTACTGGGCAAGCGCGGTCAACGAGTCGATGATGACGATGCTGTCATCAGCATTTTCATCGAGATACCTGATCAGCGCTTCGATGAGGTTTGCATCCCCATTCCATTTCAAGGAATTGAGTGAGATCTCTTTTTTTGTTGTCCATGACAGCGGGACGGATGACCTTGCAAAGTATGCACCTGAAAAATCCTTAAACTCCATGCGATTTCTCAATGTCTCATGGTACTCCGGGAGAGAGAGTGCCAGTTCGGTCAGAACATCCTCTCTGGATTTTGTAAATGAGATGTAACAGATTCTTTCCGGTGTGGCAGATCCGTTTGATAACAACCGTGCAGCAGATGTGTACATAAATTCAGTGTCGCCTGCCCCCAACTCGCCGAGCAGCAAGACCATTGAGCCTGCTGGAAAGCCACCATCTATCACAGTATCAAGTGAATCAATCCCGGATGGGATTTTCTTAGGTGTTGTAGATATATCCGATATCATCATAGTTCCCTCCTTTAGCTGTATATATTAGATGTTTACCGCATAGCATATAAAGTTGTCGGTTTATCTTCATTATACACAAAATAATAGCAAATTACTATAACCACTATAGACAATAGGGAGAATCGGACATGTCCATGCAAAACGCTATCAGAGAAGAGAAAGACATATATGCTTCCTCATCAAATAATATAGTTGTGTGACTACCGGGCAATCACAGGGGTGGGAAAACGTGCCGGATGATCTGGAAACTTTGAATCATACAGAATCAGTTGTAGAGGGTGATGCGGACTATGCTGAGAGATTGCATCCCGACACAGGAGAACCGCTCAACGGAGATGGGCAAAAACGTATAGAATTGCTGAAAGAGAGGATTAAAGAGGAATATGCGGATGTAAAAGATTATCTCAAGATCTTATTTAGAAAGAAATTAATTTTAGAACCTTATACCACAGAGCAATTCGGTCAACTGGTGACATTCGATGGCATGGAGGGCTATAGCGAGGTGGAACGTTACTGGGTCGACGAACCTTATGCGTTCGTATCAATACTCCATCACAACCGGAGCCATGATTACCTGTATTTTGTTGCCGAGCCCGAGCTATCGATGTTTGAACGGATGCTGCTTGAGACGGTTTATGAGAACATCCTTGATACGCTGACACTGTATGATACGTCTGATCGGGATAAAAGCGATATTTTGGAGGAGAAAACGCTTGAATTGATCGACGGATACTCCGTAGATATAAGTATGGTTTCATTGCATAAAATTCTTTATTATATCAAAAGAGATTATATCGGCTACGAGAGGATCGGTGCTCTGATGAAGGACCCGCATATCGAAGACATATCCTGCGACGGGGCAGATATACCGGTCTTCCTGTACCACCGGAGATACCAGAACATAACGACGAATATCGTATTTGATGACGCGCGGATCGATACAGCCATACAGAAACTCGCTCAGGAGTGTGGTAAGCAGATATCCATAGGTGAGCCGCTGATGAATTCCACGCTGCCTGATGGCTCCCGGCTGAATGCAACACTGGGAAGGGAGATCACTTTTCGGGGCGGCTCGTTTACCATAAGAAAGTTCAGGGACCAGGCGTTCACTCCTGCCGACCTGATCCGGAGTGGCACGTACTCCCCTGAGATGCTTGCATACCTCTGGCTTGCAGTTGAGAATAACAAGAGCATAATCTTTGCAGGTGCAACCGCGGCAGGAAAGACATCATGCCTGAATGCGGTATCTCTATTCATCCCGCCGATGGCAAAGATCGTCAGCATCGAGGATACGCATGAACTGGTGCTGCATCACGCAAACTGGATAGGCAGCGTCACGCGTGAATCGTTCTCAAAGACTGCGAATGTGCGTGACATCGACATGTTTGAACTGCTCAGGCAGGCACTACGCCAGCGCCCTGAATTCATACTCGTGGGCGAGATCAGAGGTCAGGAGGCTCTGACGCTCTTTCAGGCGATGTCCACCGGACATACGACATACTCCACGATGCATGCCGATTCTGTGCATACGGTGATCAGCCGGCTCGAAGGCGATCCGATAAACGTTCCGAGGGTGATGATTCAGGCACTTGATATCCTCTGCATCCAGACGCTGGTACATGTCGGTGGAGCAAGGGTCCGACGCACTGATATGCTGGTGGAGTTCATGGGGCTCGATCCGCAGACAGGGGATCTGAGGTTCAATGATCTCTACTGGTGGGATCCGAAGACTGATATATTCAAGGGCGGCGGCAACTCATCTGTGCTGAATGCAATCATGGCAAGGCGCGGATGGGACGAGAAGAAACTACGATCCGAGATCGGGAACAGGGAAAAGATCCTCAGGTACATGGTCGACAGGGATATGGACGAATACGACATCGTCTCACTCATACAGAGATACTACACCGATCCTGAGAATGTCATGGACGAGGTGGAAAGTGCTATCTATGAAACTGATTTATAAAATAGCGTTTGCAATCTTTGGAAGACGCGTAAGAAAAAATGAGGAGACTTATGCAGAGACTCGTTTATCACTCGAACAGGCACATATCCCACTGCCGTGGGACATATATGTAAGCACTGCATACCTCTATGCGCATCTGCTCGGAATCATTGGCGCTGTTCTTGGTTATCTCATCGCCCCAATAGCGTATCGCCTGCTTAAGATCCTGGCAGATTCCAGGCAGTTTAGTTCACCCTTCGAACTGGAGAGCATTTCAGGATACTGGGAGGTTGCATTTGCTGTACTATCAGTCATACTCATCTCGATTCTTCTGGGTGCGATCTCCTATTATCTGATGCTTTTATATCCCTATCTGCTCGCAATAACAAGGAAGACCAAGATCGATCTGACACTTCCACATACCGTGGCATACATGCATGCGTTGAGTAAAGGGGGGCTGAACCTGATCTCGATCTTTGAGTCACTTAGCGAGCATACAAATGTGTATGGTGAGGCGGCTGAGGAGATCGCATACATCCTGTTGGATACGAAGTATCA
>DTYY01000353.1 GCA_012961645.1 Methanosarcinales archaeon
CCATCTCCGGCACACACAACGGCACAATCACACCTTACCATGACATCATCAATGTAAGTAAGATGTACACCTACCCATGCCCGGGCAGGCGCCGATATCGTTGCACCGTCTGGCATGATGGATGGTATGGTACGCGCGATCAGGACTGCGCTTGATATCGATGGGTTCACAGAGACACCGATCATGTCCTACGCTGCCAAGTACTGCTCATGCTTCTATGGACCGTTTCGAGAGGCTGCGGATTCGGGGTATGCATTCGGAGACCGCTCCGGATACCAGATGGATCCTGCAAACTCTGATGAGGCGCTGCGTGAGCTTGAACTGGACATAGATGAGGGTGCCGACATCGTGATGGTGAAGCCTGCACTCCCGTATCTCGATGTCCTGCACAGGGTCAAGACCACGTTTCTGATGCCCACCGCCGCATATCAGGTGAGTGGCGAGTATGCTATGATTGTGGCTGCCGGCGCAAGGGGGTGGCTCGATTACGAGCAGGCGATCTTCGAATCGTTGCTCTCGATCAAGCGTGCGGGAGCCGATATGATCATCACATACTTTGCAAAGGATGCGGCGCGACTCCTGAAGAAATGACGCTTCAGTTTTGCTAAAAATACAACATTTACATAGTGATCTTGCCATTCGGAACCACATCCTTTCTGAGGCACTGCCAACACAAAAACATTTAAGTCAAGACAACTTATATGATGTAAAGGCAATTATCTTGAACATTACTCAAATGATATGGAGGCATAACCCGTGAAAGCGAAAACACTGGCGATTTTGACGATGGTGACGCTTGCACTTAACATACCAACAGCATCGGCATCTGTATCGGACTGGCAGCAGTTCCACTGCGACACAGCACGCGCAAGATACTCGACATCAGACGCACCTGACACAAATCATACGGCATGGATCAGCGATGATATCGGCGCATCGCCGGCTGTGGCTGACGGTATGGTCTTTACGATAGACGGCGGGAGGGTGTATGCGTTTGGTCCAGCCATCATCTGGCACGGAGACGTGACGCTTGGTTCTGGCACGTTTAATGTCACAGCAGAAAGCGGCAAGGAGTATACGATCAATCGGACGTGCGCACTTGCTGCACTCATCAGAGCGGCTGAATGCGACGGATTCAATTACTCGATCAGCGATGCATGGTACGATACTTACGGCTCACTCCACTTCGATATGATCAACGATCGGTATGAATCTGGCTATGATGGCTGGCTCTACTGGGTAAATTATCCGGATGATCCAGGCCCGATGGTCGGCGCAAACTCCTGCGAACTTGTGGATGGTGATGTCGTAACATGGTACTGGGGTGAGGGTATGGGCGCAACACCAGATAGCTCTGATATGCTGGTACAGATCGAGGTGAGGCTCATCACAGAAAGAGGAGATCTCAACCATGACGGCGCAATCACTCCAGCAGATGCGATCATCGCCCTGCAGATGGCAGTCCGCGGCGAATGGCAGGAGGCGGCTGATATGAATCGTGATGGAAACGTGACTTCGCTTGATGCGACGATGATACTGCAAACCACCACCAAAGCACCCACGCCCACATCTGTATCACCGGCACCAGACTGGTCCCAGTTCCACCATGACCCGGAACGCACAGGAAACACAAGCGGAGATGCGCCGCTCACAGACGCACTGATATGGAAGATGAAACCAGGAGAAGGCTACATCGGATGTGGTGCAAGCGTTCTTGACGGCAGAGTCTATGTCTCGAACTGGCCCACGATGGGGCAGAGTTCAAATCTTGGGTTACACTGTCTGGACGAATCTGATGGAAGCATCATCTGGAGTAACTCGCTTGGAGGGAGAGGAGGTGTCTCGACGCCGGCAATCGCTGGTGGCAGGGTATTTGCCGGCTCTCTCGGACCTTATGGCACGGGTCCTGGAACTGGCGAGCTCTACTGCATAGATGCAAGTGACGGTGCCACGATATGGAATATAACAATCGAACCAGACCCGCAATGGTGGGGTCTGGCATCATCGCCGCTCATCTATGATGATATGGTCTATGTGGTCAGTTTCTCGGATAGAACGCTACATGCCGTTGATTTCGATGGAAACGAGTTATGGAACCACTCGAAAGCAGGCGGTTCTAATGTGTATATGTCGGCTGCAACTGACGGCAGCAGAATCTTCTTCGGCGGTGGGAATGCCATGAACTGTGTTGATATTGAAGCGCACACAGAAGTATGGAACTACAGTGTGAGTGGTAAGGTCACTACAACACCTGCCACCGAAGATGGGATTGTTTACTTTGCAACCGACGATCCTGATAAGAGGCTGTATGCAATCGATATTGCGACAGGAGCAGAGGTCTGGAGCAGACATCTCTATGGCTCAGTCTCCTCACCCGCAATATCGGATGGCAAGATATACATCGGTGATAGGGAAAAGAAGATCAACTGCTTCAATGCAACTGATGGTGACGAAATCTGGAATAAATCGGTTGATGGCGCAATATTATCATCCCCTGCTGTTGCAGGTGAAACCGTCTACTTCGGAGTCAATACAGGCGACGGTACAATCTATGCACTGAATGCAACCGATGGCTCGGTGCGATGGAGCTACAACACCGGCAACTATATCATGTCTCCGCCATCGATCTCTGATGGAATGATGTTCATCGGTTCTGACACCGGCTACCTGTATGCATTCGGCACTCCAGAGAAGTTCTGGGAGGGCAGTGCAGTGCTGCTTAAAGGAGGGACGCTAAATCTCACAGCAAAAGGTACAAACTACACGATCAACCGCACCACAGCACTCGGCGCATTCGCCAAAGCCGCCGGGAATGGGGATTTTAATTTCACGGTCAATAACTCCTCTACCGCCTTCGTCGATTCGGTTGCAGGGGTCTCAAACGATGAAACAGAAGGAACACACTGGCACTACTGGGTGAATTATCCTGCCGATCCAAAGCCCGGGGTGGGCGCAAACGAGTTTGAGTTGAACGCAGAAAACACTGCCCGAGATGTGGTCACATTCTATTATGGCAAGTCCTGGACGACGCCAGAGAACTCCACGATGGTAATCGAGATCACGACACAGGTCATCGAGAGGAAGCCTGAAGTGATCTTCATCACAGTCGAACGACACGATTTCATCGAAGATGCCGCCGTAAGTAGCAATCTTAACGTAACGCTCCTTCACCCGTCTGAGGTCGAGAGCGGAATCGATCTGACAAGGTACGATCTGATATTTCTCGAGCATATCAATGGTGAAACTGCAGAGAACCTGCAGGATCCGGTCAAAGCCGCGGACGGGCACAAAATTCCGATCATCTGCATCCATTCTGAGTGGTATGATGGCATCTTTGGAAACTCGAACGTCTCGGATGAGTATCCATTGATCCTGCAGTACTGGGATAATTATGCTGAAGAGAATATTGCGCGGTTACTGACGTATCTTGAGGTGAATTTCTGCGGCTTGATCGGTGACATAGAAGTTCCGGTCCCTATCCCAAAAGCACATATTCACCATCCAGATACACATGAACTGTTCTTCAATACAACAACGTATCTCGAGTGGTATGCCAACAATACCGGCTACCAGTATGATCCAGATAACCTGACTGTCGGTATTGCAAACTGGCATGAAAGTGTACGATCGCCTGAGATATCTGAGCTCATCCATACTCTGGAGCAAAAAGGAGCGAACGTGATATCGATCGGGTTTACCGGCACATCTGACCTCAAAAGGTTCTATATGGTGAACAACAGCACGATCGTGGATGTCGTCATCTGTACAAAGTCGTTCAGGATCAACATGGGCGATTCTGATCAGGGGATCAGAGACCTTGAAACGTTGAATGTGCCTGTTATGCGTGGTATCCGTTTATATTACATGTCTCCTGATGAATGGTATAATGAGACGAGTCATGGAATATCGATTCTTGATCTCGGGTTTCAGGTGGGGCTTCCCGAGCTTGATGGTATCATCGACCCGATCGTGATATCAGGGAAGGGGGAGAATGATACGGTGTATCAGCCGATCGGTGAGCAGATCAACCGGACCTGCGACCGTGCCATCGGTTGGGGTGGTCTGGGAAGGACTCCGGATGAGGAGAAGCGGATCGCGATGATCTATTACAATCACGGCGGCGGCAAGGACAATCTTGCTGCATGTTACGCAAACGTGCCGCCAAGTCTGCGAAACATCCTGACTGCGATGAAGGATGCCGGGTACAACGTTACCACAGACGTACCCAACGAAACAGAGCTCGTCAATCTGATGATTCACCAGGGCACGAACATCGGGACGTGGGCAGACGGAGAACTCGATCGGATGGTTGATGCTGGCAATGCGACCCTGATTCCGGTCGGAAACTATACCAGATGGTTCAGCGAACTTGCGGCAGAACGGCAGGCAGAAGTGATCGAGCGGTGGGGCGAGCCGCCAGGAGAGATCATGGTCTGGACGAATGACACAACTGGGGCGCAGTATTTTGTCATTCCAAAACTCTCGTTTGGAAACGTGATCCTTGCACCTCAGCCGACGCGTGGCTGGCTTCAGAACAACACGGTGCTGTATCATGACAAGGACATTCCGCCGCATCATCAGTACATCGCATTCTATCTCTGGCTCAAGCAGGAGCAGAAATCCGGCGGATTTGGCGCGGACGCGATCATGCACTTCGGGAAGCATGGCACGCAGGAGTGGCTTCCCGGGAAGGAGTCGGGCCTGTCATCAGAGGACTGCTGGCCCGCAATCCTGATCCAGGATATGCCTGTGATCTATCCCTACATCGTGGATAACATCGCTGAAGGCACGCAGGCAAAACGGCGGGGAAGCGCTACCATGATAACACATCTGACACCTCCGATCGTTGCCTCCGGGCTCTATGGGAATCTTACCAATCTCGCCCAGACGGTGGCATTGTACGTTGATTGTGGTAATGAGACTGTGAGGGAGGAGTGCAGGAACACCATCATATCGCAGTGCAGAAAACTGCATCTTGATGATGACATGGATGTTGATCTAAGCGAGACGAGTGAGACACTCATGAACGAGACCCTGTTTGATGAGTTTGTTCGTAAGCTTGCTGAGCATCTCTACGAGATAAAGACCGATTTCATGCCGTATGGGTTACACACGTTCGGGGAGCCCCCTGTTGGTGAACCGATGATCTCCATGATCATCTCGATGCTTCGGGATGGCTATAAGAAGGATGTTGCACGGATGATCGGGTATGATGACTATCCAAATCCGCTTCAGATCGATAAGGAACGAGAGCTGGACAACTGCACTGCAGGATTGCTTGAGGAGGTCATAATCAATGGGACTGACATTGTAGAAGCGCAGGAGATCGCGTTTGATAACAGATCGAGTGCGAATCTGAGCAGGCACCTTGAGCGCGGGGTCTTGTTTGCAGATGATATTGCGAACTGCACGGTTGAGGTTTCATCCACACTGGGTGGGTTTGACGGGGAGTATATCTCACCCTCTCAAGCGGACGACCCGATAAGAAATCCGAACGTACTTCCAACCGGGAGAAACTTCTATTCGATGAATCCGCGAGCGATACCAACAGAGGAGGCGTGGGATACCGGGAAGAAGATGGCGGATGCTCTGATTGAGCGGTACCGGGAGGACCATAACGGTGAATACCCGAGAAAACCTGCAATCGTTCTCTGGGCTTGGGCGATGACAGATTACGGGGTTGTTGAGTCCGAGATCCTGTATCTTGTTGGTGCAAGACCTTTGTGGGACGGTTATGGTGCTGTGTATGATGTCGAACTGATCGATGAGAGCGAGCTTGGTCGTCCGAGGATCGATGTGATGGTGATCCCGTCGGGACTTCACAGGGACGTATTTCCTGAGAAACTGAAGCTTATCGACCGTGCAATCCGTCTTGCTGCCGCGGCTAACGACACCATCTATGACAACTATGTCAGGGAGAACTCAGTAGAGATATTCGAGGCATTGAATGCGACAGGGAACTACACCGGACCGTACCCGGAGGAGGATGCAAGATACCTCTCGGTGTCACGGATATTCCTTGAGGCGCCTGGCACGTATGGACCGAATCTGGATTCTGTGGTCGCTGCAAGCGGCACATGGAACAGTAGTTCGGTGATCGGAGAGACCTACGTCGAGAGGATGCACCACATCTATGGGGACGGGGTCTGGGGCATACCCGGTGAGGAGGTCTTCATGCTCAATCTGGCACAGATCGATGCGATCGTGCATAACACCAATTCAAACCTGTACGGGTTCATAGACAACGATGATGTCTTCCAGTATGTGGGCGGGCTTGTGCGAGCATACAAAGTGGTCACTGGAAACGAGTTTGACAGCGATAACATATACGTCACAGACAACAGCGATCCGACCAGGGATCCGGCAGTCTCCTCGCTTCATGAGGTGCTCTACATGGAACTTCGTACCAGATACTTAAATACGAAATGGATCGATGGGATGATGGGTGAGGGCTATGCAGGTGCTGGTGCGATAAGTAAGTTCTTTGAGTACCTCTGGGGCTGGGAGGCAACATGTCCTGATCTCATCAGCGATGATGTGTGGCAGCAGGTATATGATGTGTATGTCGGAGATGGGTACAGTCTTGGACTGGACAGATTCTTTGAGGGTGATACTGCGTATGCGTACCAGTCGATGGTGGGCAGAATGCTTGAAACAGCGCGCAAGGGATACTGGACTCCAGGTGATGATGTGCTGCGGCAGATGGTGACCGAGTATGTCGAGTCGATTGCAGATACGGGTTATGTGACCTGCTGCCATCATACCTGTGGAAACCCCCTGCTCGACGAATACATTCGTGGGCTCATATCCACGCTCGGTATAACGATTGATCAGAAGACTATGGATGAGTATGACAGAATTATGGATGAGATGAGAAGTGCGACGTCGTCGGAAACATCGGAATGTGAGTCAAAATCGGATGGTGGCGGTAACAGTGATGGAGATGGTACGTATCCGCCAGAATGGTCCAATGAGACCGAAAAAGAGGAAGATGGTGGTAGTGGTATGGACGTTACCATGCCTGCGAGTCAGTCCGGGGTATCGAAGCCATCCAGACCGTCCGACTATGTCGAAGGAACCGAGATGAATGTCGAGACTTCGAAGAAGTTCAGCACAAAGATGTCACTGTCAGGCGCTCCGATGATCGGAGTTTTGCTGGTGATCCTGAGCATCGCACTGATCGGAATAGGGTCAAGATTTAAACGTGGGTAGCCCCCGTATATCTGAAGGACAGGCATCTCGCATTTACGTGGGAACCTTGTTTCCCATAAAAATAAATAATATGGGAAACGATCTTCACATACAGGTGTGACATGACCATAAACATCCTGAAATACAATCACCACTGGAAAGAAGATTTTACTTACGGATACGATAAGAAGAGAGATCTCTTCTACGAAGTTGTAAGATATTCGGATGCAAGGCAGATCATCGGGATAATTGGTCTCAGAAGGACAGGAAAGACCGTATTGTTGGAACAACTAATAGACTTCCTGATAAAGAACGGGAAGGAGAGGGGCAGGATACTCTATTTTTCCTTTGACGAGGAAACAGTCTCTCTTGAAGAGGTGATCGCTGAATTCCAGTCGAGGATGGGTGTGGACCTCTCTCTCGCTGGCAGGACATACATCTTCCTTGACGAGATCCAGAAACTCGCTGGCTGGCAGAATCAGGTGAAATATTACTATGACACATATCCACATCTGAAGTTCTTCGTTTCGGGATCATCATCGTTATTTTTGAGAGAAAAGGCGGAAGAGTCGCTTGCCGGGAGGATATTTCTATTCCAGTTGCCTGTTCTCAGTTTTTCCGAATTTCTCATGTTAAAAGGCGAAGAATATCTGACAGAAAAGCCTGATGTCTTCAGAGAATCCCTGCAAGATCAGACACTTCAGTACATGAGAAGGCAGCTTCCTGAGATCGTCGCTGCCGACGAACGGTTTGTTAACATGTATGTGGAGTCCATAATCAACAAAATCGTCTACGAGGACCTGCCAAAGATCTTTCCGATCGAATATATGGACGCACTCAAGCAGATATTAAATTTAGTGGCAGCATATCCGGGTATCATCACCGATTACTCCACACTATCAAACGATCTTGGAATAAGCAGAAAAACGCTTCCCAAGTACGTTTTCTATCTGGAGAGGGGTTTTCTCATACAGAAATGCTACAACTTCTCAAAGAACCGTCTGACAAGTGAAAAGAAGATGAAGAGACTGTATCTTTCAAGCACAACATTGTTGTTCAATCTGTGTGAAGAGCCGGATTATGGCAGGGCTGTCGAGAACCTCGTGATGAACTCTTCACAGTCGCAATTTTTCTGGAGAAAGGGTAATTTTGAGGTAGATTGTGTAACCGTTAAAAAAGGATCCATTGTGCCAGTGGAATCAAAATATAGTAGCGATATACGGAAAAAAGAGATAAAAGGGCTGATAAAGTTTCTCAAAGATTTTTCAATCGATACGGGCTGTGTTGTGACAAGAGATATGGAGACTGAAGAGATGGTGGATGGTAAGCAGGTGCGTTATGTGCCGCTGTGGAGATGGCTCCTCTCGGAAGGCAAAACATCCGGAGAACATGTTCAGACCATCTGACCACCTTGACAGAAATACTTAAGTTATAACACATAATTTGGACATATCATCATGGATCATCCGGGCCGCAGAAAGAAACAAAGGAGAAGCACAATATGACAAATGAAAGAAAAGGGACACTGATCATACAGGTACTGGCGATCAGAGGATTATGACAGACACAATCACAACCAATCTCATCGCATCCGGCATGCTTGCCGGCATCGCAGTCCTTGCCCTCAAGACAGGGCTTGGCTGCGGCTTTGCCAACCTGAAACGAAAGGAGGTCGTCTATTTCGCCTCAGTTTACCTCGTCGTATCGATCATCATGGGCTATTTCGTCGGGATCGTCCCGCTCGATCTGACGCAGAACATCCTTGCGATGGGCGTTACTATGCATCTCATCATCGCAGCCGGGCTGATCTACTTCGGGGTTCGCACAAAGAAGGAATGGCTATCAGAAGGGCGCGATCTTTCAAGAAAAACCTTCCTCTTACTATCTTTGCCATGCCCGGTCTGTCTGACAGCGACCTTTCTTACGTGTACCGTGCTTGCCGCCGCGATCGACCGTAGCAACATCGTAATCGGTGGTATCGTGGGCCTGGTCTTCTTTGCAGGCATCATCGCCGCGTCGTTCTCGGTTGCGCTTCTTGCAAGGCGGTTCGATTGCAAAGACCCTTCCGCGCTTGGAACAACGATGATTCTCTTCGGACTCTTCTATCTGCTCTCTCCACTGATCATTCCTGCGTATCTGCAGGCTCAGACAGTGCAAACTCCGGGCATTCCGGTGGATCCTGGTGAGATTGCGCTCTCCTTTGCTTTGATGGCTGCTCTCGCCTCACTCGGCTTTGCAAGGGATAGATACAAAAGATCGAACGGTTAAGGCATTGGAGCATCAATAGATTAAAACATCAAAGGAGTAGAAAATGGACGTATCTTCAGGAATAACAGGAACAATGTTCATGATCTCAAATTCGCTGCTCTATCCGGTGATCATTGCGCTGCTCTGCCTGATTGCGTGGTCGCTTGTATCGATCGGTCAGTTCGTATCCGAGTATACGTTGAGAAACAGGGACGTGAAACGGCTCAAGGAAGGATGCAGGGATGCAAGAGCAAAGATCGAGACAGGAGAGTTCAGAGAGGCGTCTGATATTCTGGCTGGCAGCGGATCGAATAACCTTCTTGAAAGCTTCATAAAAGACCTCTCAGCATCCATAGGCGATGAACGATTCCGGGTTGAGGCAGAGAAGCTGCTTCAGGACTACGAGATCAAAATCGCGGACGAGTTGATGCAGGTAAGACTGGTTGCGCGGGTCGGTCCGATGCTCGGGTTGATGGGGACGCTGATACCGATGGGTCCTGCGCTCATCGGCTTGTCCGCAGGAAACATCCAGCAGCTTGCA
>DTYY01000354.1 GCA_012961645.1 Methanosarcinales archaeon
ATGAAGTATGTGGACGCTGTCGAGAGCATCGGTAGCAGTACCCGGAAGAGTCCGTAGCCGCCCATCTTCAGAAGGACGCCAGCAAGGATGATACTTCCGATCGTTGGCGCCTCGACGTGTGCATCTGGAAGCCATGTGTGGAAAGGCACTGATGGCATCTTCACCATGAATCCGAACATGATTGTCAGGAAGATGAAGTCGAGCCAGAATCTGGTGATCGGAAGAGCACCTGTTCGGTATGCCTCAACCAGTGTCGGGATGTCAAAGGTGTAGACTCCTGTGGAAGCTCCATGGAAGTAGTAGAGCGCAAAGATCCCGAGCATCATGAGCACACTTGCGATGTGCGTATAGATCAGGAACTTGATTGCTGAGTAGTCCTTCCTTGGACCGCCCCATATTCCGATCAAAAAGAACATCGGTAGAAGCGTTAACTCCCAGAAGACATAGAACATGAAGAAGTCCAGTGACACAAAGACGCCGATCAATGTCAGGTCCATCAGTAAGAGGAGTGCAAAGAACTGGTTTGGTCTCTTCCCTTCTGACCATGCATAGATCGCACAGAGGGCGCAGACGATCGTTGACAGCATCACCATGGGAAGACTGATACCATCCACGCCGACGTGGTAGCCGATGCCGATCGATGGCATCCATGTGCCTGCCTCCTCAAACGCGTAATGGGTCACAGGATCCAGTTCATAAGTCATGTACATCCATATCGATATCCCGAGCGCAAGGAACGATGAAAGAATCGCAACACCTCTTGCCTGTGCTGTACTGTTTGTGAGGAGTGTGATGATCGCTCCTATGAGGAGCACGAGCAGGATCATTGTTATCGGTCCCATATCACATACCTCCTCTGATCATGATGACCAGTATCATGAGCAGGCTCACTCCAAAGATGACAGCCGCTGCATAATTCTGCACAACACCGGTCTGAACCTTCCTGCTGACATCTCCTGCTCTGATCGTGATCCAGCTAAGCAGGTTTACCACACCGTCGATCACATATCTGTCGAGCACATCCCAGAACGTGAAGACCGTCATGATGATCTTCTCTGCAAGGATGTCTTTGAACAGGTAATCGAGGTAGTACTTGTTCCAGAGAATCTGATACAGCGGGTTGTCCTTACTGACATACCTGCTGACATCGACCCTGTTTCTGTAGTAGACCGATGTTGCTATGCCGAGTCCTGCGATCATCAATAGTAGCGGGAGATAGATCACAGCCGCTGGTATGTGATGAACCACTCCGTGTTCCAGGAGGTGGTTTCCGCCCAGTTCTGCGATCTCGTGGAGATCGAGACCATGGTACACGATACCACCTGCGGTGTGTGTCTCTTCGACAAACGTCTCCTCAAGGAAGTGCCAGAATGCTTTGCCACCTCCTGTGATAATTCCCAGGAATATTGCAAAGAACGAGAGCACGACAAGCGTCGTCTTCATCCAGAAGCCGCATTCATGCGGATGCACTGCAGGATGGCTTCTGGGCTCTCCTGTCATCGCAAGGTACCATGCCCTGAATGTGTATGTCGCTGTCAGTATCACACCGAGAACAAGGAATATCCATGGCAGGTATCCGAGTTCACCAGGATGATGCGCCGTTGCATAGAGATATGCCTCCTCAATGATCCGATCCTTACTGTAGTAGCCAGCAGTAAACGGGAATGCAACAAGAGCGAGCGCGCCAAAGAGCATCGCATACCCTGTCCACGGCATCCCTTTGAGAAGACCGCCCATCTCTTTGATGTCTCTTATATTGTTTATTCCGTGCAGAACAGAACCAGACGATAGAAAGAGGAGGGCTTTGAAGAATGCGTGTGCAACGAGGTGGAAGAGTGCATAAGCAACCGAAGCAACCCCGAGCACTGCGCCGCAGCCAAGAACCGCTATCATGTAGCCGAGCTGGCTTATCGTTGAGTATGCGAATATTCGCTTCAGGTCGTTTACAACGAGTCCGAGTGTTGATGCATAGAGTGCAGTAAACGCTCCAAGGAATGCAACAACCGCAAGTGCGTGTGGTGCTGCAAGGAATATCGGAAACGCCCGTGCAATCAGATAGACGCCTGCTGTAACCATCGTTGCAGCGTGAATCAGTGCG
>DTYY01000355.1 GCA_012961645.1 Methanosarcinales archaeon
GTTGTTGTTCTGTGGTATTGTGTATGACTTGAGGGCAGATGTCGGAGGTTGCTCTGGTATACATTTTCATACCAAATTCCCATTTGCTAATGCCAGCCAATCTTCTTGCGTTTCCAAGAGAGATAACTTCCCTCTGGTACAGTGCAATAGCCAGATCAAGCTTCAGTGTCCTTTCTAATTCTTTCCATCCGTGTACATCCCCGTCCTCCTCGCTCTTCTTGATCTTTGTGAACCTAAAGCGCGTTTTCCATTCTCCAAATACCCAGGCATCCGCCCAGCCCCGCATGGTTCCAAATTGCGGTCCCACTCACTCCCAAATCTCCAGAAACCCGTACTTCCATGAATTTCTCTCATATATCTTTCCTATCGGCTTTTTGAACTCCCGTATCGCACGTTTTACCTCTTTTAACTCTCGATCATCGTAGATACCTTTCTCGTGCAGGAAGGATGAAAAATGTTCCATCGCCTTTAATACCGCCATCCCTTTCGCATCGGTGAGAGAGAGAAAACCGAAAAAGCCCAACAGATATTTATCCAGATATTTCTTTGAGAAACTTAAATAAAATTCAGCCCTCCGTTCACCCATCCCCAAAGTTCTCACAAAGTAGCCAAGAGCAAGCTCGCGGAAGAGATCCCCTGTTACCCACTCAATCGATTTCTCGGTGTACAGATAACGTACAAATTCCATGCCCAACAAAAAAACGTTATCCTCACAACGATCATCCGATATCAGAAAATCGTCCCGCCGCAAGTCTCGTCCCGTCTCGCCACGAAGTGCCGACACGGTCTTCTGCAACCGTTCGCAAGCCGCCTCTTTTACCTCATATTTCCAGAAATCCCGTGCCTTTAGCTCCCTGTAGAACTCTTCTTCAGCATCTTTTGTTCCGTAGTCCGGTGAGGTTATATATTTCCGAATAGAACAGAAAATCGATAGCTGCTGAAGTTCATCATCACCACTCGACACGATCTGATTCGAAGATTTTAATTTTTGATAAGATGCGGTGCTCAACCGATCCAAGCTGTCCGCCATGCCGTATATTCTGAGGATGTCCAGAACAACAAAAAGATTATTCACGTCCCGCTCCGGCTCTTTTTCGAAATGCCCAACTATCTCGTCTATCCGCTCATCTTCGTGCAGCGGCGCATAGTAATAGAGAAGATCACAATCGTAATACTGAAAATGTTCCATGTACTGCTCGGGCCTCTGCTCCTTAAAAGTTTCCAATAACCTTACTCCATCTTCTACTCTCTTATTCAGGGTTGATCTGTGGAAAACTTCAATAACAGCCTCGAAGGGTTCCAGCTTTTCCCAGAACTCTTCCGTTCTCGCTTTCTCAAACGTTGCATCTAACAGTTCCAGTTCATAAGCCCAGTTCAACTTATTAAATTCCTCCCACCATAGCGAAGGATCCTCGAAAATATCTGCTGAGAGGTTATCTACATCAAATTCTTCCGTCTCCCGGTCAACCTCTTCGTCCACCACCGTTTCCACAGTCTCCCTCTGCTCCAACCTCCTCGCCATCTTCTTCTCCTTCCTGGCCATCTTCTCCTTCTTCTTTTCCCTCTTCTTCTTAAGTTTCTTAGCCATATTCCACCTCAAAATCCTGATCCGATTCACTTGATGCCCTCTGCAGCGCTCTTTCACCTGCCATCTCATAAGCCTTTGAGAGAAGCGCTGCGATATTTTGTTTGCCTACCTCGAATGGAGCATCCCCGAGTCTCTTGAGGATTGCAGCCTCCACCTCTGGAGGTGCGGGGTTGACCGAGAATGAGTCCAGCACGTCGCCTGCCTCCCAGAAGGAATCGAGACAGGAATCAAGCGGCTTGACACTCTCATCGGCTGATGCAGGTGCTGCCGCCACATCCTCTGCGGAAACATCCGTTGCACGCCATCTCCTGAGCGCATCAATGATCTCCTCCTTTCTCCTGCCCCTGAGCTCGAATATGAGAAACGGGTCCTCGTCGAACCGCTCTGCAAGGAGGTAATAGACCGCTGCGATGTGCTTGCACGGGTTTGCATAGTCCGGGCAGGAACAATCGGTTTTGAGATCCTTTTTCTTCCCAGGGAAGAGCGAAACGCCTGCATCTGCAAACGCATCCTCGATTGTGGCTGGCATCTCTCCTGAGAGGAGTTTGGCTGCGAATATCGCCTTTGACGCCATGGCATCCGCAACCTTGCCCCAGTCGTCCTCAGAGATCGGGTCAAGCTCGATTGTGACATTGTATGGTTTCGATCCTGTGCCCTGAACCTTCGCCCCAACAGCGCCTTTCTGAACGTCGATCGAGATCACCTGCCCTTTTCTCGCATAAGAGCGCCCCCTGGTCAGTCTTTTACCCATGTTGAAGGATTCGAGAACACCGATCCATCGTTTCGACCACCATGTCTCTCCGATCGCGCCCCGCCTGCTCTTTGCCTTTATGCCGTCTGCAACCTCCTTTGGCTTTGCCGGCTTGTAATAGTAATAGTCCCAGTAGCCTCTTCTGCCCATCACTGATCACCTCCTGCCCCGCCGCACGCCGCATCCCGGCTCAGTGTGAAGATACTTTTAAGTTCGCTTGTGGAAAGCTCAGTCAACCATGCCTCACCAGCACCAACGATTGCATCTGCAAGCTCCTTCTTCTCTTCGAGCATCCGGTCTATCCGTTCTTCGAGCGTTCCGATGCAGACGAACTTGTGGACGAAGACGTTTCTCTCCTGCCCGATACGGAAAGCACGATCCGTAGCCTGGTTCTCAACTGCGGGATTCCACCAGCGGTCGAAGTGAAAGACATGGTTTGCAGCAGTCAGGTTCAGACCGAACCCACCAGCTTTCAGTGAAAGAACGAATAGCTGCGGCCCATCGCGGTCCTCCTGAAATCGCCTGATCATCTCATCCCGCTGTTTTCTTGGTGTTCCGCCGTGCAGGAAGATGACCTCGCAATCGAACCGCTCTTGGAGGTGGTGGCGCAGCATAGCGCCCATACCTGCAAACTGTGTGAAGATCAGTGCTTTATCGCCTTCCGCAAGCACCTCGTCAAGCATCTCTGTAAGACGCACAAGTTTCCCTGACCGCCCTGTAAGCGGGCTTCCATCCTGGAGAAAGAGCGCTGGATGATTGCAGATCTGCTTCAACTTCGTAAGCGTAGCGAGCACAAGCCCTTTGCGCTCGATTCCTTCAGAATCCTCGATCTTATCGAGCATCTCAGTAACCACAGCCTCGTAGAGCGATGCCTGCTCGTGTGTGAGGTTGTGGTAGACCTTGATCTCCATCTTCTCTGGCAGATCCTGTATGATCGCGGGATCGGTCTTCAGGCGCCTGAGAACGAATGGCTGAATTATGCGCCTCAGAATCTCTGCACGTCCCTTGTCCCGATATTTCTCGATCGGTACCGAGAAGTTTGTGCGAAAGCGCCGTGCAGAACCGAGATAGCCGCTGTTCAGAAACTCCATGATCGACCAGAGATCTGAGAGGCGGTTCTCCACAGGCGTTCCTGTGAGCGCAATCGTATGCCCAGCTTTGAGCCGCCTTATCGCCTGCGTCTGCTTTGCACCCGGATTTTTGATGTTCTGCGCCTCATCAAGGACGATATGCTGCCATTTGACCTGTGACAGCGTCTCTTCGTCGCGATGTGCAAGCGAGTATGTGCTGATCACAAGGCCGTTTCTCTCTGCTTCCTCTGCAAATGCTCTGCCTGCGAGCCGGTCGGCGCCGTGATGGATCATCACCCGGAGAGACGGTGCGAAACGCTCGACCTCTCTTTGCCAGTTGCCGACAACCGACATCGGGCAGATCAGGAGGGTTGGATCCTGATTAGCCATATTCTCACGAACGTGCAGCAGAAAAGCGATCAACTCGATGGTATTGTGGCAGAGGATATTGTTTGCAATGAAGCTGTGATGTTCTTCAACTTCAAAGTCGTAGACCCACCCATCGTATTGCACCTCTTCTATCTCCTTGATCCTACAATAATAAACTTCATTGTCAAGCAGGTGCTGCAATCGTGTTTTCGTTGCTGATACCAGTTGCTTATCCAGCCGCGCATAAGCATTAAGTGTCTGCGATGTCCATTTTGAGCGAGCAAGCTCCCTATATCGCTTTTCTGTTTCACCGCTGATAACGTCATCCATCGCATGTATCACCTTCTCCAGACTCGCGCGAGAGAACTGCTGCGAGCCATCGATGTACACGGTGTTGTGCATACCGAAATGGCGAATCGGGAGCTTTGTAGCTTCGACTACGCTGGCGACGAGATCAGAGGCAGGAATTCCTTCAACATTTGTATTGTTCGCAGTTTCGCATATTTTCCTTAAACGCTGTTGTTTTCCAGGAATGGAGAAACCGATTTCCTGATAAAATCTCCTTGCCGAGTTACCACCAATAGTGCCGATGTAATAGGTGCGATATATCCCGCTTCCATTTGTGGCTCGCTTCTTTTTGGCGAAAATGCGCATCCATATACCAAAACGGCGGAGGAGGTATGAGAGTTGTTGAATTAGCATCGATGAGGCTGTGCTAATCTCAATACTCCTCATGCTTTCGACAGATGAACCCTCGGCATCGAAGTAGTTTCGCAGAAAGACTCGCACGCTATCCAGATCGGATTGCATGATGAACGGAGGGATGGTTTTACCCCGAGATCGCCGCCCCCAGAAGTACCCTTTATCCGAAAGAAAACGTTCATATTCCCGACTATTAACCACCAGAGCAGGAGTTTTATCGGCATAAGTCCGAATAACCGGGGAGTTTATCTTAATTTTATATTTTTTGCATACTCGGTGGATGGTTTGTCGTAAATCATCGAGCCGTTCGGTGTCTTTTTGTGTAATGCAGAGCATTGCCTGGTTTGCGGGCTCATATCCTTCTGCAATTTGCCAGGCAAGGAATTTTACCAGATCCGGGTCTTCCGGTCTTCCATCCCAGATAATCTTTGCGGGCACACAGACGTAATCACCCTCGTGAAGGTCGTTTGTCCAACCATTGTTTGTGATAAGTCGATGGCGATAAGTGATGGTCACATTGCTTCCGTCTTCCAGATGAACCTTGCGGAGACGCGTATGAACATGCTGGCGATACAGTTTTTGAATGCGCGATTGCACAATTTTTCCAGTCTCTGAGTTAAGAGAGTTGGTGCACAACGGTTCAGTGGGTACAGCCCAGAAGCCTTCACCATCAAACATCGCTTCCCCCGCATAACGACCCCAGATTTTATCGGCTCTTTGCAGGGTTCCGTTAACGAGTATCAGGGAATCGGCACTCGTACATTTTCCGAGTCCCATGTCGTCTGCCAGACATGCACCAAACCCGAATCCGTGGAGATACGAAAGCCATGAGACGCCCTTCACCTGATAAGGGCGAAGACTGCCGTTGAAGGCTTCCGGTGGTGTGATGGGCGTTATCTTTGCGCCTTTTGCCCCTGCCCCGGCAAAACTGTCGA
>DTYY01000356.1 GCA_012961645.1 Methanosarcinales archaeon
GGCGGGATTATGACGGTTTAGGGGTGTATGAAAATCGGTGATGATAGCATTCTTACAAAGCGCGCTTGATGCGTTTGAGAAGAAGTAGAATATCATTAGTTCGAAAGCAAGCCTGCCAAATTCAGGCTGATAGCAGAATATATGAGCGTTGTTTGCCAACACCACAACCCAGAAACCCAATCAGAGAATACTTTTCCTGCTCCGCCCACCCTGCGCCCTCAAGCCCAGGAATACCACGAGCAGGAGCACCGCTGCAAGCACCCACCATCTCATCGCCCAGAGCTTCTCTCCAAACGGCGCTCCCGGCGTCACCATGGCTCCGATCTGCATCGGATCCGAGATCCGGATGTCGCCGTCAGCGTCCTTGAACCTGATCCCGGTGCCAATGCTGTACGTCTTGGGAACTGCGTCTCTGCCAACGCTGATACTGAAAGACGTGGTCGCAGCCTCGCCCGGCGCAAGCGTTCCTATGTGTGCCTGATTCCGTTTCGCGGTGAACGGCAGCATGTCACTTATACGGGCGACCGCATCGGTCATCGTCTCCTCGCCGGTGTTTCGGTATGTTATATTGAGAAAACCGGTCTCCCCCACCTGCAAACTTGAAGAGACGTGGGTAACCTCAAAATCAGGTTCTTTTTCGATTACGATCGTTATCGTCTGGTTCTGCTGCTTCGTTTCCTTCCAATAATTGATATCAGGCAGATCCGGGGTGCCACTCACCTGCACATCCCGGATATGATCGTATCGCATCACCAGTCGCAGTTGATAGATTCCTGCGGGTGCATTGTCGTCGATATGGACAGAGAACCGTACAGTTTTTATTTTACCGGCTTCGATGGATTCAATTCCCTGCATACCCACCTTAACATCGATCGGCGCACCATCTGCAAAAAGCACGACATCAACCCGGTCTGCGGTAGATTTTTCAACTTCTACACCAAGTTCGATTGCAGCAAGCTTTTTTTCATCGTCATAATCTGAGTCTCCAGGATCAAGATACTTATCTCCCTTGATTCTATGGATTGCTCCATAATTCTGGAGCGTGATTACAAGTATCGCATCCTCCCCACGCTTGAACTCATCATCTCCAACGAGCGTTGCCACAATGTATGGATCACCTGTGACATCGTAGTAATTGGTAGATCTCGTATAACTCTCGGGGATATCTTCGCAGTTTGCTATTGACACTGTCCATACGAGCGTAGTGGCAATGAAAATGGTTATAACTGTGAAATTGCGCACCAGAACACCACTTATCTACTTTTCAGTAAAATTCTTCAGATAATACCGCACACCGGATGCGATAATCACCAGAAGCACTATCAGCACAGCAGGCATGATATACGGCTTTATCTTATCAGATATCAGTATTTCAGGTGAAATTGTAGCTGTTGCAGTCATGGACTCAGATATTCTGGACTTTCCGGTCTCGTCTTCAAACCTTATCTCGGTATCGATGCCATAAGGCTTTAACGTGGCATGAGAATCGGCATCGATCACGAACATCGCAGTTGCCGACTCCCCGGGCGCGAGCGTCCCGAGATATGCCTGATCATCAGTGCTGCTGAACGGGTCGGTCACGCTGATCCGTGCGATGGCATCGGCTGCGATCTCCTCGCCCGTGTTCGTATAGGTTATTCTCAGTACTCCACCATCCTCTCCTGCTCTGATATCTGATGAAACACCAGTGATCTCGAAATCAGCCAGTTTTCTGACTGAAATTGTGATTGGCTGCGTCTGGTTGAGAGTATCGTACCAGAAGTTAACGTCAGTTCTGCTTTCGCTGACATTGCCACTTGTCTGCACGTTCTTCTGGTATATATAATCGAGGAGGAGCATGAGCGGGTATATGCCTGCCGGCGCGTTCTCATCGATCTCGATGTTGAATTCGACCGTCCCATGCGCACCTTCACCGCCCCTGATCGAGCCAGCCTGCTGGGGTCCAGATTTCACATCGATCGGGCTTCCAACAGGCGCTATGAGCA
This sequence comes from Methanosarcinales archaeon, assembly GCA_012961645.1. GTDB lineage: Archaea > Halobacteriota > Methanosarcinia > Methanosarcinales > Methanogasteraceae > Methanogaster_D. The sequence continues at coordinate 1,986 of DTYY01000356.1, forward strand.
TAGCTGTGACCGTGATCGCATCTATCTGCTGGAGTTCGTACCCGAGTTCCATTTTGGCAAGGTCTTCCTCATTATCGTCATCGGGCATGCGGTCAGATTCGAATCCGAGAACAACAGCCTCGTTGATCAGGTTGATCTCAAGCGTCACCTCGTCGCCGCGTTCGAACTCGTTGTCGCCGATGATCGTTGCTGTGAGATTCGGTTTGCCATAGACGTCGTAGAAGTTTTTTGAGAATGTGAAACCCGGTGAGAGGTCGTCTGGCAAGCCGGCGGCAGCTGCAATTGTTGCGAATACTACGATCGATAGCAGTGCTGCGAGTATTGTTTTATTCATCATATTATTTTTAGTTTTCAATTCGTATCACCATAGTTTGCTCATAACCATTCAGCTTCAGTAACAACTCATTCAACACACTCAAGACAGTTCAACACCCCCAGCCTCCCGCTTCCCGGGTTCATCAGCAAACCACACGACACGCTGCGGGAAGGCGATCTCGATTCCATTCTCCTCGAGCGTCTTCTTTATCATCCAGAGCAGTTTCATCTTGAGATCATACCAGTCAGTAGTGGGTGCCCAGATTCTCACAAGTATATTAACAGAGTTATCTCCGAGATTATCGACAAAGACCTGGGATGATGGTCTTTTCAGGGCGAAGGGCTGCTCTTTAATGAGATCTTTGATTATCCAGATAGCCTGATCGGCATCATCGCTGTACCTTATCCCAACGACATACTCAAACCTCCTGGCAACGTTGGCAACATAATTGATTATATTGTTGGTAAACACCTTCTCGTTTGGAATTCTCACGTACAATCCATCATAGGTTCTGATTATGGTTGAGACTGTGTGGATGTCCTCCACAATCCCTGAAATCCCATCGATAATCACATTGTCACCGATTTTAATCGGTCTCTCAGCCATCAGGAAGAGCCCTGATATCAGGTTGCTTACTATGCTCTGGCTTGCAAAACCGATCACTATGCCGGCTATGCCCCCGGCAACGAGCAGACCTGATGGCTGCAAGCCGAGTGATGGGAGAACCGAGAGCACAGCGATGATGA
>DTYY01000357.1 GCA_012961645.1 Methanosarcinales archaeon
AAATAAATATTTATTATTATATCCCATGATTATCTATGCGATACTCGATTTTTCATGATTTAAAATCAATAACAGTAAACATGTTGTCACAGATAAACACGGTGTTAGAAAACAGCAGAACCAGCAAATTTCAGAGAGTCAGACGTCTGTGTTTTTCGCCTGATAATCTCTGATTGCTGCATAAAGCGCGTCAGCCGCAAGATTTGAGCAGTGCAGTTTCACTGGCGGCAGTCCGCCAAGCGCATCAGCGACATCGTCCCTGGTGATGGCGAGAGCCTCGTCAAGAGTCTTTCCGACCGCAAGTTCGGTGATCATGCTTGCTGTCGCAATCGCTGCGCCGCATCCGAATGTCTTGAATTTGATATCCATAATCCTGCCGTCTTCGACCTTGATATAGACATTGGTCACATCTCCGCAGACCGGATTACCAAACTCACCGACTCCATCAGGATCAGGGATCTCACCGGCATTTCGAGGATTTAAGAAATGATCCATCACTTTTTCGCTGTATTCCACCAGATCACCTGCCTGCAAGTGGAGATATAGCGCGAAGTCCGTCAACGATGCCAGGAAGCACATCGAGAACGTATCTGATCTCTTCTTCTGTGTTATTTCTACCGAGCGTGAATCTGATCGATCCGTGAACATCCTCCGGAGGAATTCCAATCGCAAGAAGCACATGGGACGGATCAAGAGATGCAGAAGAGCACGCAGATCCGGTGGACACTGCAATTCCCTTCATATCGAGGTGCATCAGCATAGCCTCGCCCTCAACAAACATAAATCTTATATTTGCGTTGTTCGGGAGTCGCTTTGTTGGGTGACCATTCAGAAACACATCATCAATCGAATCGAACACCCCATCGATCAGCATATCACGCAATTTTACCAGATGCGCTTTGTCTGACTCAAATCGCTCACACGCAAGTGACACAGCTTTTGCAAAGCCGACGATGCCTGAAATGTTCTCGGTACCTGCACGAATGCCACGTTCATGACCGCCCCCGTATATCAGCGGATCGATCTTCAGCCCTTTCCTGATATAGAGTGCACCAACACCTTTTGGTCCGCAGATCTTGTGTGAAGAGAGTGAAAGCATGTCGATATTCATCTTCCGTACATCGATCTCTGTTTTGCCAAACGACTGAACTGCGTCGGTGTGAAAAGGGATTTTATGATCTGCTGCTATGGCGCCGATCTCGCTTACCGGCTGGATCGTACCGATCTCGTTGTTTGCATGCATCACCGAGATCAGTCTGGTCTCGCTGGTGATTGCAGACTCCACGTCGCCTGGATCGACCAGTCCGTTGGCATCGACCGGCAGATACGTGACATCGCAGCCCATATTTTCGAGATACTGGCATGTCTTCAGTATCGCAGGATGTTCGATTGAACTGGTGATGATATGCCCTTTATGCCCCAACAGAACCCCTCTCAACGCAAGATTGTCAGATTCTGTGCCGCCCGATGTAAAGATGATCTCCTCTGCATCAGCGCCGAGTGCATCAGCAATCTCCTCCCTTGCGCCGGCAAGCGCACCTTTTGCGTCTCGCCCAAACGTATGCAGACTCGACGCATTACCAAAGATCTCGGTAAAATAGGGCGCCATCGCCTCCGCAACCTCGCGGTCCACCGCAGTGGTAGCAGCGTGGTCCAGATAGATTCGCTTCATATATCAAATATTATATGTTATAAGTATCATATTTTTATCTGGCTTGCTGAAAAGCCTCTATCTATAAGAATATCTTTTATGCGATCTTTGTGATTGCCCTGCAGCTCTATCGTCTCGTTTTTCACGGTTCCGCCGCACGCAAACCTGGATTTCAGGTACGTCGAAAGTTCATGCAGATCGATCTCATGCGAATCGATCCCGTCGATGACTGTGACCTCTTTTCTGTATCTACGCCGTTTCACCTTGATGGTAATCCATTGTTGCTCCTTTGCCACCTCTTCACAGATGCACAGTTCCCTTGGCAATCCACATACGATGCACATTTCTGAACTCATTGTCTGGGTGATACCTCCGATAGTTATGTGTTATAGCGAATCGTAAAAATGACTTGAGCACGATGCTATTAAAAGATGATGGTACTCGCATCGCAACTCATATCGAGTACGCGACATGCGCGGTCTCCAAGATGCGGGGGCTGATGTTCAGAAGAGATATTCCTGACGATTATGCCATGATATTCGTCTTCTCAAAGCCAAGAGACATCTCCGTGCATACGCTGTTCATGAGGTTTCCAATCGACGTTATTTTCTTAAACAAGGATAAAATAATCATCAATATCGTGAGGATGGACCCGTGGACCGGTTACAGGCACATCAGAGGCGTTGCATATTTTATAGAGATGAATGCAGGGACCGGTGAGAGTTGCGGACTTGCCTGCGGCAACAGACTGGTCTTTGATTCGGACGGGATATGACACAGTGGGTCGTAGCACAAGGGACGTAATTTGCCCAAAACCGAGGGATTGTCCATCAAATACCAAAACTTACTGCAAAGCCCAAGCCTTTTGCCTGCCTGAAAGCCTTGTCAGGCAGTTGGTGTGTGAGAAGGGGCAATTACTATATTTGCCGTCGAAATATGTCTATGGAATAGAAAGATCAGTTTAAACCGCGCATGAATACTCTGAACATTCAAGACTTTCTATGGCGATAGTATTATTATGGTAAACATAGAAACCGTCAGAAGCAAATACGAACATCTAACGAGAATTATGGGCAAGAGAGCGCGCCGTATATGGGCTGCGTGAGAAGCCAGAGTAATAGACTTGTTGCCAATTAGCGCTCACATGCACCAAAAAGCTTTAAATTAAAT
>DTYY01000358.1 GCA_012961645.1 Methanosarcinales archaeon
TCAGTTGCAACAGCCGAACCAGCGATCGAACCAACTGAGACCGGGGTAGAGGTGCCATCGGGGGTGGGGACCTCGCCAGAGGGATCGGCAGCTTCAGGCGGAGCTGTTGGTGTGGGTGCTGCACCCTCAGGGATGGTTACAGGAGATTCCACTGAGGCTATGCCTTCTCCAGTTGAAACAAAGGGGTTGTCCACCGAAGAACCAGTCGAAACAAAAGCCCCACAGGTACCTTTGGAAAAAGCAGAAACCCGCAATGTAAACGGCATCTGGGAGCACAGGCACGGCGATCTTGACTGGCACGTGATGACGATTGTTCACAGGTCAGAGGTGACCGGCGAACAGGCAGAGGAGGTTCGGGTGGTAAGCGGCGTAACCGAGCACAAACACGAAAGATTCGATTACTGGCATCCGAAATCAAGGGTGCATAAGGAGGCTTGATTGGATGGCAAAACTTCGATCAGATGAGATTAGGAACATGAGCCCGCAGGAAATGCTCGACGAGCTTGAATCACTGCGAGCAGAGTTGATCGGAGAGCGCGCGCTTGCCTCTGCCGGCGGGGCGCCAGAGAATCCCGGGCTTATAGGAGAACTGAGACGTTCTATCGCACGAATCAGGACCATACAGAAGGAGCGAGGTTTGTGATCGACTTATGACCGGTCTATAACCGATCCATGACCATTTTTGTGGCAAAACGGCTATGACAGAAGGATATACTATCACCCCTGAAAATCTGATATATCACACGCTGATCGGTCTTGAGGCTGTGGTTTCAGGCAGTACGAACCCTGATATGGTCGGGATCGCAGGCGTGGTGATCGATGAGACGATGAACACGCTGGTAATCAACCCGTTTATGGCAGGAGTTTTCCACGGGAAACCAGACATGGATAGAGAGGGGAATAGCGGTGACAGAGGTTTTCCGGACTTGCCGGCATCAGCAGGAGAGGACGACAAGATCGTTCCGAAGTCGCATACCACCTTCATCTTCAGACTGCCAGGCGGTGACCAGGTCAGGGTCGACGGGGACTTGCTTGTGGCACGTCCCGAAGACAGAATCGCAAAGAAACATAAGAGCCACACACATAACAGATGATAGACAACGAACAACAGAGAGCAAAAACAGCATACCGATCAAGAGGAATAATCGATGGCAAGAAATATTGGATTGACGAACGTACCCGTACCGTCTGACCAGTGCGAGGATCCGAACTGCCCGTTTCATGGCAAACTGTCGGTTCGAGGGCAGGTGCTGGACGGAGTCGTTATCAGTTCTAAGATGGACAGAACTGTGGTGATTGAGCGCATTCATGAGAGAAAGATATTCAAATACGAGCGATACGAAAAGCGCAGTTCCCGGATCCATGCCCACAACCCACCATGCTTGAATGCGAAGGAAGGCGACGCTGTAAGGATCGCTGAGTGTCGCCCGATAAGTAAAACAAAATCGTTTGTGGTGGTGTCTGTAACATGAAGGGCATACGGGCTTCGATGACACGCCCGCTAAATGCCGGAGCAAAGCTGAACTGTGTGGATAACACCGGCGCAAGGGTCGTCGGAATCATCTCGGTTGTGGATTATCGCGGTGTAAAGAATCGATATCCAAAAGCAGGCATTGGAGATATGCTCGTTGTGTCCGTGAAGAGAGGCACTCCTGAGATGCGCAGGCAAATCCTGCGGGCTGTGGTGATCAGGCAGAAGAAGGAATATAAACGACCGAATGGCATGCGTGTATCGTTTGAGGACAATGCAGTGGTAATTACTGATAACGATGGTATACCAAAGGGTACCGAGATCAAAGGACCGATCGCAAGAGAGGTGGCAGAGCGGTTCCCGAAGATTGCGTCTGCGGCAACGATCGTTGTATAGTCTTCGAGCAAGTCTTTACTGGCGAAGGTATCGGCAGAATCACAACAGAATACTGATCACTGGAAGATCCTGCGATAGTACTCTGCCCCTATGTCAACGCCCCATGCGGCATGGCGCACATTGACATCCCGATCCATGCCAAGCGTCAGCAGATGAAGCACCCTGCGGTAGACAGCTGCCGGTTCTTCACCCTTCTCTGCCGCAAGAGCCTCCATCCTCTGTTTCACCGCGTCAAAGTATCGTTCTTTATCCGGCTCTGCCATGAAGGTCATACCTGTGGATGCAACCTTGTCTGCAAGATCGAAATGGCTCGCAGCGCTGCTGACATCCTCGACGATCAACTCATTCAGCCGGTCAAGCGCCGCCTGCCTGAGGGTGCCTGTTATCTCTTTGTCACTGCTCTCGATGTAGATTCTGTTGATCTCCTCGGTTCCTGACGCCCTCACAAGCAGACGCGAGATGACGGCAGTCCCGGTATCCTGACTCTGCAGCACAAACTCGACCTTGTCGTGGTACGTGCCGCCAGCCCAGAGCACCTTCTGCCCTGCAATATACTCAGGTGGATTGTCAAGCCATGAATTGATTATCTTCTCCTTCGGAGTGTTCGGAGCCCAGATATCAAGCCGTAAATCATGTTTTTCGCCGTACCTCTCTGTGTGTTCCCTCCATATCTCACCCGGTGGCTTTCTGTGCCATGCGATCATGGAGGCGATCATGCATATCCCGATGATACCATCCTTGTCAGGAAGTCGCTTGATCGTGAAACCACCGCTCTCCTCGCCTGCGACTGCCGCGGGCAGATCATACTTCTTCATCGCCGCAGAGATGTACTTGAATCCGACCTCAGTGTCGATGCACGGGAAACGGTGCAGGCTTAGCACGTATTCGATATCGATATCGTCTGCTATTCTTTTGATGTGATAGAACGGGTGCTGCACCAGCGAGTTGATCTGATCCCATTCTGGCGTCGGTATATCGTACTCGCCTACAAGTGCTCGCACCACATCATCGATTGCGGTGGACGTGGTTCCTGTGCGTATCACGATATGGTTCTCCCAGCCAAGCCCTCTGATCGTAAAATCACAGAGCATGGCAAGGAGTTTGTTCAGATTTGTAAACCCGGTCTCGTCAAGGATTCCGCCGCACCGATCTCCATCGGTGTCGTTTGCGCACTCGAAGATGGCTCCGACCTGTTTCAGCCGATTAATCGTTGGAAGCAGCCATTGCTCCTCAGGATTGGCATAGAACCGCAGCCCGAGGAGATCGTCCTTCTCTGAGTCCATCGGAAAGACCGATTCTGCAGGAATCCCGAGTTTTCCGAAGATCTCTGGGATGTAACCCCTTGCCACGCCGTTCATGGCGTTGTGTATGAACCTGTGACCTGGTTCTGAGTAAAAATCGTTCAGGAGTCGCTCAAGCTTCTGCGATCGCAGGAAATCAGCGACCCAAGCCACGTATTTTTCCCTCATATTTATGTAAACAAACTTACCTTCAGACTCCGCCTGTTTCAGATCGTATTTATCAATAATGGGCGCTCTCATGCAGATGATGTTTGCTTCTCTCTCGATGCGGTCGGTGACCGACGTCGGGGCAACATCACCGTTCTCCATGTTCCAGCGCTGCCCCTGTGTCGGGAGCGGGTTGTGGCTCGGCGTCATATTCTCGCCGCCTGCAGCCTCTCCATGCTCTTCTTCTCGTAACCAGTACACGAGCGCACCGGTGGGCGACGGCTCCTCTGCAAAGTGCACAGGAAAGCCCCGCGCAAGGAACACCCGTGCGCTCTCGAGTGCAAACTCCTTTGCGCCGATCCTTGTATCATAGGTGATCACCACAGCCCTGCCTCCCTTCCCCTGAAACGTCTCAAGATCGCCACATATTGCAGCAGTTACAAAATCAGATCTTCTCTGGACGAAATCCTTGTTCACAAACGCCCTGAACCCAGATGTACCGAATTTTATGTATTTTTTTCCGAATAATTCATTAAGGAGTCCTTTTAGCGCAGGATCATCTGTCCGCTGCGCGAACCGATACAACTTATCAGCGATATTGGCGGCAAGCGATGTTCGAAACGGTCTGTACCGCTTATCATCGTTGAGCGCAGCAATCATCGGGAAGAGCTCATCTCTGATATGATCACCTATTTCAAGGAATTCTATCCTCCCGAAGAACGAAAAGAGTGTCGATATAGCCAGAGCGCGCAGACTTTCTGCCTCTACCAGCATTCCTCGCGTCTTCTGATATGTTTCGTTCTTCTTGGTATATTCTGGATCCTGGCTGTCATATCTGCCGGTTATCCGGTTAAGATCCGAATCCGGATATTCGACGGTCTCAAACCCGTACTGTCCAGGTTCCACAGCAAATAGCTGCAACGACGCAAAGAGCACGGGCAGCTGATCGATCGAAAAATCAGTAATATCCTCTCTTATCTTCGCCAAAAACTGCTTACTAACTTCGGTTGCCTCGCCTAAAATGCCCGCATCATCTGTTTCTGTCAGAGCAACGATCAAATCAGATGTCAGTTCGGATACCTCAAGTTCGCTGGCATGGTGCTCTGATATGATCGCTCTCAATTCACCAATATGTTTTAGTGCCGCAGGTACGTTCTGCGAGAGCGCCTGCCACCGCATATTTCTGTATATAAGACCGATCCGTTCTGTAAGTTGTTTCATGCTCATGAAAAATCCCCAGGTTGCCTGTAACCATCTTTAATTACGGTTTCATGTCATATTATTGTGAGGTCAAGACTAATAACCAAAACCGAACGAGATGCATATAGGGACGGATGTCACCAAAGAGGAAGATGAAGAAAATGGAAATACAAAAGGATGATTGTCATGAAAAAGGACGATAAAAAGAAGGAAATCCAATATTATACTGAAGAGCGGTGGGAAAATTGGATTTCACGTGTTAAGGAGAGCGAATTCAAGATAAATGACGAAAATGAGGGAGGTACGGAGGTTTTCGTCGGCATGATGGATGA
>DTYY01000359.1 GCA_012961645.1 Methanosarcinales archaeon
AATGCATCATTTCCAATCATGGATGTCGGAACCTGTCCTGTGATTGCGACGACCGGAATTGAGTCCATGTAGGCGTTTGCGATGCCCGTAACAAGGTTGGTGGCGCCCGGACCTGATGTTGCGAGGCATACCCCGACCTTACCGGTTGCCCGTGCATATCCGTCCGCTGCATGTGCTGCGCCCTGCTCGTGCCGCACCAGAATGTGCCTGATGTCGGCATCGTACAGTTCATCGTACAGTGGTAGCAATACTCCTCCAGGGTATCCGAAGATCGTATCGACCCCTTCGTCGCGCAGGCACTCGATCAATGCCTTTGCGCCAGAGATGGTTGTGTCTGTCATCGGTTCTTTTCCTCCTTTTTCAATTGAAATACTGTTTCTTTCATGAGATAAAGTATGTGGTCTGGCACCCAGGAGTCAACCATGCTTGCTCCTGATCGGTCCGACCAAATGCAGTTCATAGGCTTGATAACCAAAACCCGTTTATGGGCGTAATCAGAAGAACATCACATCAGTATCAGGGCGAGAGAACCGTTGCCACACGAAATCGATCCACCAGTCCAGTATTGCAGGGTCAAATCGAGCACTGGGCAATCTGGCTCGGGCAGGATTGCTGTATTTCTCACACCGGTTCATCTTATCCTGCACGCAGTGATGCATCAAAAATCGCCGTAAAACAGGAGGAAGAAAGATGCCAAAAAGGATAGAACCCAAAGAAGAAGCGATATCAGGTATAGAAAACACACGAAAATATGCAGAAATGGCTAAAAAGTCTGCAAAGATGATGTATGGAAACTTCCTGAAGCATATCAAATCTCTTGATGTGAAGGGAGGAGAGTACCTTGAGGTTGGTGCAGGACCCGGTATCTTGGCTGTCATGATTGCTGAAGACAATCCTGATGTGCATATCACTGCGGTTGAGATCTCGCCTGACATGGTTACTGTTGCTCGATGTTATATCGAAGAGAGAAAACTGGAGGATCGGATACGTTTCGTCGTTGGCGATTCGGCAGATGAAAGGATGATGGAAGGGCTTGGTGAATTCGACCTAGTTTATTCCACCCTTGCGATGCATCACTGGAAAGACGTAGAAAAAGTAATCGGCAATCTTTTGAAGGTTGTTGGGGATAACGGGGTATTATTTATCCACGATCTGAGAAGAGTCTGGTGGTTGTATTATTTACCATTGCATAATAGCGGATTCATAGATTCAATCAGGGCTGCGTATATGCCGGATGAAATCAGAACAATTCTTCAGCGATTGGGCATGGATCGATATGAAATCAAGAGGAGATTCCCTTATTTTATGCAATCAATAATTGTGAGGAAATGAAGACATGCATCTCTATCTGACAGCATGTTTGTGCTTACTCTCGTTGACCATAGATCTCGCACTCAGCAAACGCGCTGGAATGCGGGAGTAAAAACGCCCGTCTGAAAAGGAACCAGTTTCGCTGATCAGCAAGCTCTGGCGATGGTATATAGAGTATTGTCCCGGATGTAAGGCGTATTAGGAAGAAAATGGATAATGAATAAATAAATTTTAATTTATAAGCAGTTGATATCGCATCGTTAAAATGCAGGTCACGCAGGTGTTGTATTACTCAGAAAACAAAATTATCGGACGAAGAAGACAGAAACTAAATTCGAACAACCCGAAAAGATTGCCAAACCATAATCAGAATATGAAGCCTCAGGCGAACCGATCGTTGGCATGGATACCAAACTTTTTTGACCATGGGTTTTTTGAGAGCTTTTTTAAAATCGGCTTTGGGACAATATTATTCGACCGACAGTCTCACCACTCCGCGACCCGCCTCTGCAAGTTCGGGCCACACAAGACTGAGCGCTTTGACA
>DTYY01000360.1 GCA_012961645.1 Methanosarcinales archaeon
GGGAGTGCAAGCTGTGGAGGTTGTGGAATCCCCAACCATTTCTGCAATCGAATCAAAGAAAGCATTCAAAGGATCAAAGGTTGTTTTTGAACCCCCCTCGTGCAAAAAAAGCGAATGTGACATGTATGATATGTGCCACCCGGTCGGGCTGGAGTTCGGTGATAAATGCACAATCTCTGACGTAATCGGAAATGCGCCTGACGATTGCATGAAGGGATTATCACTGAAGGTGGTTGAATTGAAACATGTATGAACCTAATGCTCTTTTGGCATCCTCTGCGTCCTTACCGATACCTCTCCACCGTCTTACACATATTTGAGGACAACCAACCGGGGCAGGCACAGAGAAGTTTAAGATTGTAAGACATACATTGATAGCATGAATAATATGATGCGGATGTATGCGGTGCTTGGTGACCCGATCGGGCACAGCATGTCTCCGGTCATGCATAACGCGGCATTCGAATCGCTCGGGATGCCGGACCGATACCACGCGTTCAGGGTGCCTATTTCAGACCTCAGAGATGCAATATACGGGGCAAAAGCACTCGGATTTGGCGGATTGAATCTGACCATCCCGCTCAAGGAAGAAGCATTGAAATACGTGGATCCTGACCCGATTGCATCAAAGATCGGGGCTGTAAATACGATTGACTTCAAAGGCGGCATCAGGGGCTATAACACCGACGGAATCGGGGCGCTTCGTGCGCTCGAGGACGCGGGCGTGAATGTTGCAGACAGGACGGTCATGATCATCGGGGCCGGTGGTGCGGCGCGTGCGATTGCGTTTCAGCTTGCATACAGCGGCGGAAGGATCGTTATTGCAAACAGGACGCTGGATCGTGCAGAGAGACTCGCCCATGACGTGGGAATGGGGCTTTCGGAACTGGGGAAGACTCTGTCAACGTCGATAAAGAGCATCGGTCTGGACATGATAGAAAGCGAGATCGCGGATGCCGACATCCTGATCAATGCGACATCGGTTGGAATGCACCCTGATATTGATGCCATACCCATACCCCCTGATCTACTGCGCCCGGAACTCGTCGTCTTCGATATCGTATACAATCCCCGCTACACTAAGCTGCTTTCGGAGTCTGAGAAGAGGGGCGCGATCACCATCGATGGCGTGCAGATGCTCGTGCACCAGGGTGCAGAGGCGTTTTTTATATGGACAGGGAGAGCGCCACCAGAAGGTGTGATGCGCGAGGCTGTGATCAGGGAGTTGCTGTGAATCGTGGATACAGCCACTAAGAAAAACCGATCGCACCCATGATAGCGTCTCGGATCGTATCGACATCGATCCCGCTGACTTTCAATACCACATAAGCACCGATGAATGTGCCTGCGATACTCCCGAGGTTTGCAAGCGCGGCAACCAGTATCACACGGATGAGGTTGTTGCTCATCATCTCGTCAAGTGCCTCAGCCTTTGCGATATCATGGATATCATCGGGCCTGGGTTTTCGCATCTTCGCCTCGGTGATGCCTGCAAACCACCCTGCTGCGATAAGCGGGTTTAACGAGGTGAGCCATGCGACGCCGAATGCAGTCAACACCGAGTACGGGTGCCCGCGGGCGATCACTACGCCAAGCCCGCTCAAAACACCGTTTATTATGAACCAGTACCCAAATGCAACGAGCAAGAGATCGAGCGGGGCGGTCATCAGAAGCAGCACAAACGTCGCAAGAACCAAAACGATCAACCCGTATCCGATGATCTTTCCGAAGCCAAACCGATTCTTTGGTACTGTGAGCAGTTCGCGTATGTCAGGCAGTCTTTCAGGATGCGCGAGATACTCCCGAATGCCGCTCCTGTGACCTGCTCCGACGATTGCAACCACTTTTCCCCTGCTTTTTAGGTCGAGAAGATTCTTTGCGATGATCATATCCCTCTCTTTGATCAGCACGTCTGCGGTGGTTGGCGAGATGTTTTTAAGCTCTGATATCAGTTGCTCGACGACACCCTCATCGGTAACGGTGTCCATATCGATATCTTTTCCTCCGAATCCGAATAGCGCACCAATGAGTGCACCAAACATCTTCATCTTCTCAAAAAATCCCATTTTAGCCAGAAATCGCTGGAGCGTTATCTGGATATCCCTGTCCACGAGAGCGATCTCTGTTCCGAGTTCTTCTGCGGCATCGATCGCTGCTATCATCTCTGAACCGGGTTTTACATCCATCTCCGAGCCTATTTTGTTCTGGATATATGCCAGAAAGGAATGAACAAGAAATAGCCCGATATTGCCACTGCTCAGAATATCTGTCACCGTTACTTCTCTGTTCTCGCCTTTGAGTGCGGCATACCTTCCCGGACAGAGTTCGATTGCGATTACATCGGGCTTCTCTCTTGATATGACCTCTTTTACCTCTTCGACGCTCTTATGGGAGACATGCGCCGTTCCTATGAGTACGATCTCTGGCTCTGGCTCTGCCCCGGATGGATTGCTCGAATAATCGGTGTGTGTGATCTGGTATTGAGCCTGGTACTGGATTTGGGTTTCATCGTTCATCAGATCGATCAACCGCCTCGCAACTCTTCCAGAATCTCTTTTGCCCGTTCAGGGCGCACCATTCTCTCTTCTGCCATGATTCCGGCAACCTTATCGATCATCTCTCCTTCGGCGCCAGCCATGATCGCAATATTGCGGGCATGCAGTGACATGTGCCCCCGCTGTATGCCCTCGGTCGCAAGCGCCCGCAGTGCGCCAAGATTCTGAGCCAGCCCGACAGAGACCATGACCTCTGCCAGTTCCCGCGCAGTCTTTGCCCCGAGAATCTTGAGAGACACCTTTGCAGCCGGATTGGACGACGTCGCCCCGCCGATAATCCCTGCCGCGATCGGAAGTTCTATATTACCCTGGAGATCGCCGTCAGAGTTCTTCTTCCACGAAACAAGCGGCTTGTATCCTGACAAAGCGGCATAAGCGTGTGCTCCAGCCTCCACTGCCCTGAAATCATTTCCGGTTGCTAAAATGACCGCATCGATGCCGTTCATGATCCCCTTATTGTATGTGGCGCAACGGTACGGGTCAGCACACGCAAACGCGTACGCCTTCACAATGTCATCGACGACGTGCTCGCCTCCGAGCATGTCTCGGTCAAAGACCGCCTGAGCCCGTGCGATGCGGTGTATTGCGAGATTCGAGATGATTCGGAGAAGAATCCTGCCGTTTCCGGAAGAGCATTCCTCGATGATCGGAGTGACCGCCTCTGCCATCGTATTGACGGCGTTTGCACCCATCGCATCCCTGCAATCCACGAGCAGATGCACGATCACCATCGTCCCCTCATCTGTCTCAAGCGTCCTGATCTCGATGTCCTTTGTCCCGCCTCCGAATTTTATGAGCATCGAGTCCTGCTCGTTTGCCTTATCGATGATCTCCTGCTTTCGGGACAGGATATTCTGCCTGATTGTCTCGGCGTTGCTGACGTCCACGATCTGTATCTGCCCGATCATGACCGGTTCATCGCTTGATGCGTGAAATCCTCCCCTCACCCGTGCGATCCTTGCCATGTTGGACGCAGCCGCCACGACGCTCGGCTCTTCGAGCGCCATCGGCACGAGATAGTCTTTTCCATCAATCAAAAAATTCGTAGCGATTCCGATTGGAAGCGAGATCATGCCTATGACGTTTTCGATCATCCGGTTCGCCTGCGGAAGTTCCATTCCTGAATTTATGACCGAGATATCCTCATCGGTGAGATCGGCGAATTCCCGAACCGTCTTCTGGCGCTCCTCTGGTGTTAGCTTATAAAATCCCGAAAGTTTGGATGTTTTTTCTGGCATAATATTGATTGACGCATGGAAATACTTAAAAACTTGGGTGGATGGGGGCGCAAGTCTCATGCTTCACAATAAGTGAGATTACGTGTGTGGTCTCGAAGCCGAGTGGTGAGATGCATGTCTTCATGATTGTGATGTTTTGATTTTGGGGTATTAATGCCTGGCAGCGCAAATGTTGCGTGATAGCGAGTGGATTTATCTATGGGTCTCTGGAAACTGTAGTGGCAGGTTTCATGATGGATGGTGGATATAAGTAGGAGTCGTGCTAAAAATGATTTCAGAGAGGACAAGAATGGATGTTATGACGAAGGCTGACTCAAAAAGGGCAGCTTGCAAGCTCTCCGGGATCGATGATAAAGAAGCCGGGGGTAGACGGTGTCACAATCTTCAGGGGGACTGCTGGCATGGGCAAACTCGAGTTCGATTCACATGAAGCATACATCGAAGAACTGGAAGGGAGGGTACATTGAACCACCAGGATTTGGATCTGGTAGAAGCGCTGAAGTCCGTCATCAGCGAACATGAGGAGGTTATAGCTGCCTATCTCTATGGATCTGCCGTACGAGGGGGAATGCGGGCAGATAGCGACATCGACGTAGGTATACTGCTTGCAGACGATGTCGCTCCCGATTATCGGTATGTGGTGCGGATGGCTGGCGAGATACGATCGAGGTGCCGCCTTGAGAGGGATGTCGATCTGCGGATACTGAACCGGCGACCGATCCGGTTTCTGAATCAGGTTCTACGGTACGGGGAACTTGTATATGTGCGGGATGAGAAGAAGAGAGTGGAGTTTGAGATGGGTGTTTTGAGGGAGTATCTTGATTTCAAGCCGTTTTTGAGTGAGTACGATAGAGAACGCAGGAGGCGGTTAATTTATGGAGATTGATCAGGATGTAATCGAATCGAAACTGGATATTATCGATCGAAACCTCGAGTTTCTTGATGAATTTGGATATATGGATTCTAAAGAGTTTCTTGGCAGTTACAAGGATGTGCAAGCTGCGAAGTACTCGCTTCTTGAGATTATCGAATGTTGTATCGATATAGCAAGCCATATCATAGCAGTTAAGGGCATGGGCAGGGCGGAAGAGTACCGGGGGATGTTCTATCTACTCAGGGAGAAAGGCGTGATCGAGAAAAATCTTGCTGAAAGGCTCGGGGAGATGGCTGGTTTTCGGAATCTGCTGGTGCACATATACGGGGATGTGGATAACGAGGTTGTTCTTGAGATGATCCAGTCGGAGCTCGGGGATGTGGTGGAGTTCGAGCGGGAGGTTCTACGGTTTGTGGATGAGGGGCGGTGAGGTTCGGGTGGTGGGTGGTTGTGGGGTCAAAGCCGTGTGGTGAGAAGGAGGCTTACGGTCACTTTCACCCTGCTTTTGGGGAAGATTTATGTAGTTGTGAGGTGACATTAAGTATGAGGTTGTGTGATATGAGAGATGCGAGATCGAGGATCTGTTTTGATGATGTATGTGAGCGGCGGTGCACACAAATGGTTGCTGCGTGGTGTTTCTGCAGGGGGCTGCTGGTGATGGGATCTGTCGGGTTGGACGGTGGGTTTGTGTGGGGTTGGCGCGGAGGGGTGGATGATGAGTAGATGCTGGTGGTGCGGATGATCGAGGTGATCAAGGAAATCGGGGGATATTCCCTTAAGAAGGAAGGAAAGCGGTTGAATGATCCAGTAGATATTATTGTGGAAGATCCAGCAAGTTCACCTGCTTACAAACATATTTTAGCAATAATTATCAATGAAACTGAGAATGGATTCGAGTTCGGCGGAGTCAAGCATGAAGAATACACGAAAGAGAAGATTGAACAATATCTTTACAAGCGCGGGGCATCGAAGGGCAC
>DTYY01000361.1 GCA_012961645.1 Methanosarcinales archaeon
AACCTTCGGATCAGATACCCATGAAGATATCAATATCCATGGCGGCATCGATTACGGTGCACTGCTTGCATCAAACGGTGCCGGATGCTGCAGGCTCGATCTTGCACTTGCATCGCTGCTTCGCATGAGATGGGACCTTTTAGAGGGTGAGCGGCATGTAATCATACTGACAGGCATGCCCCCTGAGACCGGCACCGGCGTGCTGCTCGACGACATCGGCGTACAGGAGGCGAGTCTACTATACATGCGGCGGATGGTCAGACAAGGCGTTCGGATCCTCTATCTTCCTATACTCACGCAGAATGGGCTCATCGATGCGAGAATCGGAGCGTATACGAGCCGAACCTTTGCTCAGCGCATATACGAGCTTGGAATCGCTGTTTCGATGATCGGAGGTGCAGATACTTTCGTGCATGCACTGCGTGGTGGTATCAAGCAGATGCTGCAACAGAGGTTTTGAATCTGGGATGTTTTTGTCTGCACAGTTATCTTCGATGTCAGGAAAATTCGATTCAAGTTCCGCAGTTTCATGCCATTCCATCATTTTCTATAGCGAAGACTCGGAAGTCCCGTGTTCCCGTGTATAAATGAACCGGTGTTTCATCTGCGCTGCCTATTATAAACATGGCGTTGTGCAATCATCGGAGAGGGTGGTTAAGCCCTGATGAGAACAAAACCTTTATCCTAAAAACAACCAGACAGGTATAGCAATGAAACAATTGAGTGCTCCAAAGCGAATCGCAAGGATAAAATTCGGTTTGATTTCTCCGCAGGAATATCGGAACATGAGTGTCACCAGGATCATCACAGCCGATACTTATGATGAAGATGGATTTCCGATCGATATGGGACTCATGGACCCAAAGCTTGGAGTAATCGATCCAGGATTGCGGTGCAAGACCTGTAACGGCAGGGCGGGAGAGTGTCCGGGTCATTTCGGGCACATAGAACTGGTAGCTCCCTGTATACATGTCGGATTTGCCAAGCAGATACGGAATATCCTGCGGGGCACCTGCCGAAGTTGCAGCAGGCTGCTACTCGAACCCGGGATAAAGAAGGAATATCTCGAGCAGATCGATACTTTGCGTGGTAGGGGTCAGCCCATCGATTCGTTGGTCGAACACGTCTTTGCCGAGGCTGTAAAGACCGAGGTATGTCCTTACTGTGGCAAAC
Organism: Methanosarcinales archaeon; assembly: GCA_012961645.1. GTDB lineage: Archaea > Halobacteriota > Methanosarcinia > Methanosarcinales > Methanogasteraceae > Methanogaster_D. The sequence continues at coordinate 1,174 of DTYY01000361.1, forward strand.
ATCAGTTAAAAATCATCTATGAAAAACCAACCACCTATTATGAAGACGAGAATAAGCTTCTTCCAAGCGATATCAGGGACTGGTTTGAGCGCATACCCGACGAAGATATCGCTGTTTTTGGTATGGATCCGGCAAATGCACGTCCTGAGTGGATGATCATGACGGTACTGCCGGTGCCACCGGTCACGGTGCGCCCCTCGATCACGCTTCAGACCGGTCAGCGGAGCGAAGACGACCTGACACATAAACTCGTGGACGTCATCCGCATAAATCAGCGTTTTCAGGAAAACAAGGAAGCTGGTGCACCTCAATTGATCATCGAGGATCTCTGGGAACTCTTGCAGTACCATGTGACCACTTTCATGGATAACAGCGTCTCTGGCATACCGCCAGCGAGACATCGGAGTGGAAGACCGCTCAAGACGTTGTCACAGCGTCTGAAAGGAAAGGAAGGAAGGTTCAGGGGAAGTCTCTCTGGTAAGCGTGTGAACTTCAGTGGAAGAACCGTGATCTCGCCTGATCCAAATCTGTCGATCAATGAGGTCGGTGTTCCTGAGATGGTCGCAAGAGAACTGACATTTACGCTCAAAGCCGTACCAAGAAACATCGAAGAACTCAGGGAGTATATCCGCCGCGGTCCGATCAATCATCCGGGCGCAAACTACATCGTCCGCACAGACGGGCACAAGATGAAGGTTACCGAGACGAATCGGGAGGAGATTGCCGAGATGCTCGAATACGGGTGGTTCGTGGATCGGCATCTCAAGGACGGTGATATCGTCCTGTTCAACAGACAGCCATCGCTCCACAAGATGAGTATCATGGCGCACGAGGTCAGGGTGATGCCAGGAAAGACGTTCCGACTGAATCCGGCGGTCTGCCCCCCGTACAACGCTGATTTCGATGGCGATGAGATGAATATCCATGTGCAGCA
>DTYY01000362.1 GCA_012961645.1 Methanosarcinales archaeon
ATATCTGAAGTTTCAAAGATGTGCGAAAAATCGATAGCCGGAGCCCCTATTCACATAGTCCCCATCAAAACATTAATCCCCTTGCTACCGATTTCGCTATCCAGTAATAAATTTCCCGAGATTCAGATGGGAGAATAACCTGGCTTGTGTCGAATCCATCTCCTCAATCACCAGCTCGAGTCTACCCCTCTTCGCCCTATTCTCAGCAAGCGCAATGCGTATCCCCTCCAGTGCCCCCACAAGTCGTTTCAGACTTATATGAAAATATTTACACCTGTAGGCTAAGTATCTGTAAAAAAGCAGTCCTGTAATGCAAAGAAACGTATGCACTCTGATGTTAACGTCTTTATGGTGGTTAATAGGTCCTATTGTAACGAGAAAAGCATCGTTCAGCAGTTTGAAGTCGTCTTCTACAAGAGATTTCTGGTTATAAGTCTTTACTATTTTTTCAGAGTGCCATCTGTCCTTGTCAGTGAAAATTACCGTCTTTCCAAAGCCGTCGTAACGTTCTTTCTCTGCATCTTTGATCCAGTACGTAAAAGCGGGCTTTTTCTTACCCTCCGGTACCTCGCCAACCTTATATCCGATTATCGCTATGAAATCCTTCTGAATGATCCCATTTACTTCCCTCTCCACGCTACTCTTATCCCTCTCCTTACCTCTGTTGCTCTCAAGCCTTCTTTTCAGATCTGCAAGCTTTTCCAGCATCTTTGACTTTCGCTTCTCGTAACTCATAACCTGTTTTTTGTATGAGGCATCGTTATACATAACGACTGTGGTGAATTGCCGCCCAAAAAACTCATATTTTGTCCTGTAACCATATATCTTGTGACTTTTGGGGTTTGTGTACAGGTATTTGTACTTATCGAGCGGTATTCTCAGCAAATCCCTTGCCTGTTCATGCTTTGCAGATGCTAAGATGTGCATTTCGGAAATTACTTCCTCAATATTCACTTCAGAGTTATTGCCCTTGTCAAAGACCAGTATCAGGTTTTCAGTGGTTATTTTCAGGTTGGTTAACCGTTCTGTGAGCGTGTCCAGCAGTCTTGGGAATATCTTTGAGTCGTGCGTGTTTCCTTCGTAAGTTTCATGCATAAACGGCACATTATCTTCGGATACTGCGAGTCCTACGGAAATCAGATTCTTGTCGTATCTAAACTGCTTGCTCTTCCCCTTTTGAGGCAGCTCTTCTCCTTTTTCGATGTATGTGAACCAGTTTGACTCGTCCAGGAAGAGCAGATGGGGCGTTATGCCCATCTCGATCATCGCCGCGCACAGATCGTCCTCTATCTTCCTGCTGGTCTCTTGATCTACATATTGATAGTGATTTAAGAAGTTCTGGCAGCTCAGTTTGTGGGGAAACTTCCAGAGAATGCCCAGTGTGGACTTTTCAAACCATTTCTGCATGGCATTCTCAGATAAAGCCCCATCACACCGTCCAATGATGTTTAAAAGGAGATAATCTCCGACGGTCAAACCTTCGATCTTCTTCTTATCGGTGTGATTGTTTACGGTCTCTACGAAGTTCAGTTCGTCAGATACGGCGAGGAGAGCGGCGGTCTTTCCATACTGGAACGATTTCAGTCTGATGTGCGGCATCCCTTCTGATTTCTTCTTCATTTCAACGATCTTTTCGGCAGTTCCGAGATATTCCTGCCATGTTCGCTTTACAACTCCGTTGACCATTTTTCTTTCTGTTGCGTACCAGTAGATGTGTCCCTTCTTTTTCTTCTTCTCCAGAAAGACCATGTTTTGTTAGTAGGGGACTATTATGCATAAATGTTTCGGCCATTTTTCGATATGACTAGAGGTAGAATTGGTTATTAATTAGTAGGGGACTAACTGCTGAAATGATCGACGCAGGCGCATGCTATCGAAAAATTTCGGGAAATGGAGGTTGTTTCGGTTATCTTTGAAAGTCAAGTATATCTCTCCTTATGGGCTACCAGCTCCAATCGAGGAGCTCTCCTCACTCCATCAGCCGGTTGATCCCTTCAAGCACCGCCTCCACCGACGCCATGATGATATCGGTTCTGGCACCCCTTGCAGTGACCACTTTCTTGTCAGACCGCATCTTAACGAGCACCTCAACGAGAGCATCGGTGCCGCCCGTGATAGAATCGACATGGTACTCCTCAAGCTGGATGTCCTGCATATTCGCAATCGCCTTCTTGAGCGCATTGATCGCGGCATCCACCGGTCCTGTTCCGATGCCAGCCTCGACAACATCCTGCCCGCCCACGATCAGTTTGATTGATGCAGTCGGAGTGACCCGGTTTCCTGCCACCACAGTGAGTTCATCGAGTTTCACCTTCGCTTCCTTGTAGATCTCAAGCACAGTCTCGGCGATCGCCTGTAGATCAGCATCGGTCACCCGCATCCCCTTGTCTCCGAGTTCCTTCACGCGCACGAATATGTCGTCTAACTGCTCATCTGTTGCTGTGAGCCCGAGCTCGCGCAGCGCTGCATTGATCGATGCCCTGCCTGTATGCTTCCCGAGAACGATCTTCTGCTCTCTGCCAACGACCTCCGGCGAGATTGGCTGATATGTGAACGGATCTGCAAGAATCCCGTGCACATGGATTCCTGCCTCGTGTGTGAACGCGTTTCCTCCGATAATCGACTTGTTCGGAGCAACAGCAACGCCTGTAAGCCTGCTCACGAGGCGGGAGGTCGTGTACAGCTCTCTGCAGTTGATCTTTGTTGGTATGTGGTGCAGCGACTCAAGCACCATCACCACCTCCTCAAGGGGCGTGTTCCCGGCTCGCTCGCCGACCCCGTTCATGGTCACATGTGCCTCTGCTGCACCCGCAATCACCGCTGCCACCGTATTCGATGTTGCAAGCCCGAAGTCATCATGGCAGTGAATGCTTAACCGTGCACCAAGATCAGCAAGTTCCCCAAATATTCTGGTGGTACGCTCTGGCGTGAGAATTCCAACAGTATCGCAGAAGCATAACCGATCTGCGCCAGCCTCTATGCCCTCAGCGTACAGCGACTTCAGAAAACCGATATCAGCCCGTGAAGCATCCTCGCCGCTCAGTTCAACGATGAGACCATGATCCTTTGCAAACTCGCAGACACTGATCGCCTCGTTTTTCACTGTTTCACGGTTTTTCTTCAGTTTTTTTTCGATATGAAGGTCTGAAACCGGAACAACAAGATGAATAGAATCCACATCGCATTCGAGTGCCTTTTCGACGTCGATTTCACGGATTCGACAGTAACTGCAGATCTCTGCATCCAGATTCTCGCGCACGACTGCACGGATGCCCTCCTGCTCACCACCTGACATGATCGCGCTGCCAGCCTCGATCACGTCTACCCCCAAAGAATCGAGTTTTCGTGCGATCCATACCTTCTCCTCTGGCATTAGCGACACACCCGGCGTCTGCTCGCCGTCGCGCAGTGTCGTGTCCAGAAATCTAACGGTCTCGGTGGTCTTTGTTATGCAAATCCCTCTGTCAGTTATTTATGGCAATTTCTTCTCGGCCACCTGACTTAAGAATGTTGATACACGGTGATGGTTGAAAATAGCCGATAGTTTTACAGTGCTTGTGCGACATGATCAATCATAAGACATGGGCTCGTAGGGAAGCGGAT